>NZ_CP194516.1:1211700-1514626 GCF_050931845.1 Poriferisphaera sp. WC338 | reverse complement strand
TTGCGCCTCAAAAAATCTCGCACTCGTTCCACCCGATCCAATCTTCACCTTCAACGGCTTCACACATTTCGGACATCGCCCCTCGTATGCATCACCTGCCTTGTTTTTATACACCCGGCTGTACGCCCCACAGCATTTCCACTTCACCGCAATCCATCGCCTCCCTTTCATTCCGCCATCACCATCTCCCCCACCGCGCGCACCATCATCACTCTTCTTTCCCACACCTTCGATATCAACTATATAATCCGGCCCATTCATCCTCATCCTCTTTCAAACAAGTACTTCAACATCCAACAGCTATTCCGAATCAACCATTCTCACTTCCAACGGCCGCACACTATCCAGATGTACATCCCGCTGAGGATATGCGATCACAATTCCAGCCTTTTCAAACAAAATATCTACCGCAAATCGGATGTCACTCTGTAGCATCTTTCGCTGCATGGGCGTTGCCAAATTTGCCCAATAGTAAACCTCAAAGTTCAACGCATTGTCGCCAAACTCATCGAAAACCACAATCGGCTCTGGTTTTCTTAACACTTTGGCTTGACCATCCACCGCCTCTTTCAAAAGCTCACGAACCTTAATCACATTTGTTCCGTACGCCACACCAACCTTCACGCAACTCCGAATAATATCATCCGACAACGTCCAGTTCGTCACTGCTTCGTTCACAAACTGACCATTCGGCACGATCACATCTACTCCATCGATTCGCTTAACACGTGTTGACCGCTGACCAATATCATCAATCACGCCTTCCATCATTCCCCCACCACTTTCAAGCACTATTGTGTCACCCAGCCGGATTGGCCGCTCCGCCATGATGATGATACCGGATAAAAAATTCGCAATCACATTCTGCGCACCAAAACTTAAACCAATCGCCAGCGCACCACCCAGCACTGTAAACATCGTGATCGGAATCCCCATAAATTGCAGCGCAACCAATGTGACAAAAATCGCCAACACATAGAAAATGATTTTTTGTGTTAACAAAGCTGCTGTTGGCGAAACTTTTTTCACCGTCTTAATCCGTCGATACACCAACATACTGATTCGCTTGCTCAGCCAATAACCAACAACTGCGGCAATAAGTGCAATGACCATGTGATACAACGAAATTTCATTGGTTCCTGAACGATAGATCGGTGTTAGCCAAATTTTTCGAAATAGCTTCTCCCACATCTCCCACTTAAAAATATCCTTCACCCGTGGCGGGTCCGCATCCGCTAATTCATCAACCTCCGATGCTGAAAGTACGCTCTTTGCTTGCGCAACTGTCTCATCCGCCCCGGCAATCTGCTGCCCCACCTCCTTGGCCTGTGTATGCTCGGTTGCCGCCGAATCAGCTGTGGCTTCCACACTCACAACCGACTTACCCGTCCCGCTTGTGTTCGCTTCATCAGCTCCCATAATCTGCCGCACAAATCCAAGTGCGAATATCACCGCTGCTGTCCAGATGAGCACATTACCGATTAACTTGCTTTTCTCTCGCGTCATACACCGATTATCGGCCCTTAGCCTTGCCTCTCTCCGATTTTTCCTTCCAATCACCCCATACATAAAAAAACGGCAGGCCGATTGGCCCACCGCTCATTCATTCCACATTCAGCACGCCGATTAAGCGGCTTCAAGCTTGAACTGACTCACAAGTTGCTGCAACTGCTCTGCTTTGTCAGAAAGCTGTGTTGCGGCAACGGCAGCCTGACCTGTTCCCTGAGCAGATTCATTGGCAACCGAGGTAATCGTCTCGATATTACGACCAATCAACTCGCTTGCTGCGGTCTGCTGCTCAGCTGCTGCTGCAATCGCCTTGATCATATCTGCTACATGCTGTGAACCATCAACAATCGCCTTCAAGGTATCACCAGCCTGCTCAGCAAGTTCAACGCCTTCCTTCACACGAACATTGCCTTCACCCATGCGATTAACAACCGTCTTGGTTTCAGATTGGATAGCCTTGATTGACTCCGTAACTTCTTCGGTCGCTGTCGTCGTGCGTTCCGCCAATTTACGAACCTCATCCGCAACAACTGCAAACCCACGACCATGCTCACCAGCTCTTGCCGCTTCGATCGCAGCATTCAAAGCAAGCAGGTTTGTTTGATCAGCAATGTCATTAATCACATCGATAATCTGTCCAATCTGATCGCTACGATCACCAAGCTGGCCAATCGCATCGGTTGAATCAGCTACAACTGTTGCAATTGCCTTCATACCATTAATTGTATTGTTAACAATCTCGCCGCCTTCAGCTGCACGTGCGCCTGCCGTCTCAGCATTCTGAGCTGCATCCGCACTCATGTTCGCGACCTCATTGATACTTGCATTAACTTCTTCAACCGCACTGGAAACTTCAGTAGTCTGCTGTGTCTGCAGCTGAATACCTTGTGCAATTTCTTCTGAGTTTGCTGCAATTTCCGTTGAAGCCGAAGCTACTTCATGTGACGATGAGATCACCGTCGAAACCAGTTTTTGTAGTGAATTAGACATACGGTTCATCGCGCTAGTCAGCGCACCAAACTCGTCGCGGCTGCCATTTACAAGATCTTCACCGGTCAAATCACCGTCCGCAATCGCTTCTGCTCTCGCAACGATCGGCGTGATAATCTTAACAACATGTACTGCAATGAATATCGCCACAACAGTCAAAATCACAACTGTGATCAGTGCCAAACCCGCATTCCAAGTTAACATACTGACGAGGATTGATGCTGACGTCGCTTCCATTTCGTTCATCGCTGCGAACGCTTCAGATTCATCGATTTCCGCAAGCAATGCCCATCGCTCACCGAACACATCAATCGGTGTATACGCACTAAGAACAGGGTTGCCGTTGTAATCGATCACGATCTTAGCATCTGTTTCGCCTTTGATAGCTGCCGTTGCAGCATCCGTATCTACTGAACCCTTTACCGGATCCTTGAAAGATGCAACAACTGTATGATGCTCCGGATCAAGAAATGAATCGGAACGCATCAACTTGTCTGAACCGATCAGGTAAGTTTCCCCTGTCTCGCCCATCCCAGCACGTACACCCATAATGTCGTTCACAATATCCAATGGCATCTGCAACGCAACAATAAATGCGACCTGACCCTCTTGCATCACTGGCTGCGCAATAAATGCAGCAGGATCATAATTGCTTGGCGCATAAGGTTTGAAGTCAGCAAATCCAAATTGCTTCGTTGCAATCACTTGGCGAACCAAATCCCCAAGGTTACTGTTTTTAAACTTACCATCCACGAGATTAGTTCGGTAATCTGCCTCATGACAAACGGTATAGAAACATTGGCCAGAAGGCGAAATGAGGAACAAATCATAGTAACCATACTGATCATTATACTCAGCAAGAAAATCTTTCTCTGCACCGTCAAGCACAAGCATAAAACTCGATTCAGCAGATCGCTCAACTATAAGTGCCCACGCCAATCCTTCAACTTCTACATGGCGAGCTGATACCAGCATCAACGTGCCGGATTCGTTTTCATGTAGACCAGAAATCGCCTTACCCTTAACTGCTGCATCTACGTATGTATTTCCAATCGAACGACCAAAGTGATAGCCATCACCATACGCTGCTATATCGCTTCGCAATGCCTGACGACCATCTTGTGAACCTACCAGATAAACCACTGTATCATCATGAGCTTTTGTCTCAATCGCCAGTGTACTGCTAGTCATTTCAGGTGAAATTTGTAATGCTGCCACAGCAACCACTTCACCACTATCATTTTTCACTGGAGCTGCAATAAATGCCGCGTAACCACCGGACAGAGTGTCGTCAGCAAAATCAACAACCGATGTTTCGCCTGTTTCGATAACCTTCTGCCACACACGGCCTAGGCCTTCGCCTTTCAGCGGACCTTCTTTGATGTTCTGCCCCCAATCTGTACTACGTTTGACAGAAGCCATCAATGTCCCATGATCCGCACAAAGTACATACGCATCAACATAGCCACGTTCCTGTACATAAGATTTCAGTATGCCTGAATGTTCTTTAATAAAGGCTTGATATGATGCTTCATTCGCATCTAACTTGCCTGTCCATGAGCCATGTTGTGCTTCAGTGATTTTTTCAAGAGCGGTTAGAAACGCACCATTGGTACCCATCGATTCCGCATCACGACGATATCTGGCAAACAAACCTTCGATTTGCGCACGCTTTGTCGCTTGAAGCTGTTCGATACGCCCAAGCGCTTCGATTTGCATGTTCGAGACGTTCTCCATAAGAACACCCATATCTCTCTCACGCGCTTCAAAGTAATTTTCAATCTGATTCTTCTTTACATCACGCAACGCAATCAGCTGGTTATAAGCCGATTCACTTAGCGCCTCACGTCCCTGCCCAGAAATCTCATGGAGCCCCTGACGGCCGCTCCAATAGGAAACCGTGCTTGCTACCAATATTGGTAACAAACCACAAGCAATCAGCATCAACGTTAGTTTGGATTTGATTTTCATCGTTTACCCTTTGACAAACCTGGACCAAATGAATCTTCTATCAAGTAGAAAATCGATCTGTATGGCTCGACCGTACTGATCGCCGTGACGCATACTTCATGGATTTTTTAACGACTTCACTAAGACGCGCAAGATCAACACAAGCCGTTATTCAAAATGAGATGTGTAATTACAAAGGTCTTACATCCGTAGTAAATGAATTCGTCAGAATGGCAAATGAACTTTGGGTCACACCTACAAATTAGTACTTATTTCGCTACAAATTTGTCTTAATTGCGACTACATTCCCAATTGAACAGGAAATATATGAGCAAAAGACATTTTGCTTAAGACATGTCTTAATTTAGCTACGGCCAAATTCACAGAATTCGAAATTCCGTTTTTCTATATATGGTTCTTTCACTCCGCCTCTCTTCATCTCGCAACAGTCTTTGATTAAAAAACACTTCACGACCTCACACACCAAACCACGTGATGTGCATGCCGACCTTTCAAACAGAATGACCAAGCAGTCAGGTCTACAACGCCACACAATATTTCTTTACTCTTTGGGCCAATGAGGCTGGCACGCACCTGTCAGTCAATCTTGTTCAGATCCCGTTAACCCGAACAAAATACAAAATTTTGCTACAGAAGAACCTTGACAGAACCCGAACAACATATAAGCTGATATGTGCCTTCCAAAAACCGAACAGATTCACGCCTTCAAACATTGACGACGACAAGGAGCCCGATTATGGTGACATCTACGCTAGAACCTAAAAACAAAAACGCCGACAGCACCCCCAAAAACGGGACCGCGAAAACAATCGCAACCACTGCTGGCAAAAAGACTAATACATCACGTACGATCAATCAGGAATCCAAAAAAACAGCCGGCAAGCCTGCCGCGACAAGGACACCACGCATGGCCAAATCCAAAGCAAAAATGCCCCCAGCCGCCCCAATCCCCACCAGCGATGCCGGAAGGCAACAGGCACTTGATCGTGCTCTCCAGCAAATCGAGCGGTCCTTCGGCAAAGGCTCGATCATGAAACTGGATGATGATCCCACCAACGTTCCGCCCGGTATCCAGACCGGCGCACTGTCGCTGGACCTCGCACTTGGCGGCCGCGGCATCCCCACCGGCAGGATCATCGAGGTCTTTGGACCAGAATCCTCCGGCAAAACCACGCTCAGCCTCCACTGCATCGCAAGCTGTCAGAAAGGCGGCGGCATGGCGGCCTTCGTCGATGCTGAACACGCACTCGATCCATCATGGGCTAAACGCCTTGGCGTCAACCTCGAAGACCTTCTGGTTTCTCAACCTGACTGTGGCGAACAAGCTCTTGAAATCGTTGAGATGCTCATCCGATCCAATGCAGTCGATCTCATTGTCGTCGACTCTGTCGCAGCTCTGATCCCCCGCTCAGAGATCGAAGGCGAAATGGGCGACTCACATGTTGGCCTCCAAGCTCGCCTCATGTCACAAGCTATGCGTAAACTCACCGGCGCCATCGCACGCTCAAAATGTACGGTCATCTTCATCAACCAGATCCGCGAGAAGATCGGTGTAATGTTTGGCAATCCCGAAACCACTCCCGGTGGTCGCGCCCTCAAGTTCTACTCATCCGTCCGCATTGACATCCGCCGCACCAGCAGCATCAAAGATGGCGACACCCCGATCGGCAACCGCGTCCGCGCCAAGGTTGTCAAAAACAAGGTGGCACCGCCATTCCGCCAAGCCGAGTTCGACATCATGTTCAATGAGGGCATCAGTGCAACCGGTGACCTCATCGACATGGCCGTTGACTGCAATGTGGTCCAAAAATCTGGCGCTTGGTTTAGCTTCGGCGAAGTCCGCCTCGGGCAAGGCCGTGAAAACTCAAAGAACTTCATCCGAGAAAACCAGGAACTATTTGATGAGATCAAACGACTGGTCCTCGAAGCCAAGGGCGTTACTCTTCCTGCCATTGTTGAGGATGACTCAGCTACCGGCGACAATGAAGCATAAGAGAAATACAAGACTGTGGAGCGAGCACTTGTTTTCACCGCAACCATGAGTATTCTTGCTCAACCCATACGACCACCCGTGCTGGCTATCACGACCAAATAGCCAGCGCGGTTTTTCTATTTTCTGTGAACTCAACCATCTGTACGCTCATCACGATCTTACGAACTGTAATTTCATCCTCGTTCGAATAGGGTTTGTCTCTAGAATACAAAGGGGTTATAGAAAGATCTCTGAAACCTGGGCAGCCTACGGAAATAATGTGCCATGATCAGGCGTTTAGCTCGTAAGTCATCCACACAACACAGGTATACTGTGTCACGCGAGGAAAACTAACTGAATCACAATTGAATCAAAACAATCAAATGTAACCGCTTCTTATTAAGCAAACGGAGAGACGCAATGAAGAAAATGACTGGATTACTGGCTGGGCTTGCAATGCTCTTAGCGATGGCACTTGCTGTCAATGTGAGCTTCGCAAGGGAAAGTACTAAAAAGAAAGCTGAGGTCGGCAAACCTGCACCACAGTTTACCCTGACTGATGTCGTCACTGGTAAGGAAATCAGCTTGGCTGACTACAAAGACAAAATCGTGGTGATGACATTCCAAAGTATTAATTGTCCATGGGACCGTGACCGCCCTGAAGCTGGATATCAGCGCGTGTTGAGTCCCCTTTCTAAAGAATGGAAAGACAAAGGCGTAGCCTTCATCGCAGTAAACTCAAACTACAACGAATCCTCCGATGCCGTTGGCAGCTACGCCAAAGAGAACCAGATCCCCTACCCCATCCTTAAAGACAGCGGCAACGTCGTCGCTGACGAATACGGCGGACGCACCACACCTCACTTCTATGTAATCGACAACGACAAAGATCAGACCTTGCTCTATATGGGTGGCTATGAAAAAGCACCAAATACCCCTGAACAATGTGGCAAGATGGACGAACAGTATCTTGTGCCGGTTGTGACTGCGGTGCTTGAGGGCAAGGAAACACCCTACACCGTAACCAAGAGTAAAGGCTGCGGCATCAAACGTCAGAAGTAAACGTACTACTATTGGTAGTTCATGAATCAAGTGAAACGGTTGCACCACGATGTGCGGCCGTTTTTTTAACGTCCAACAAATATCACAGCCATATCCCATACTGGCCAATATCAATTCACACCAACCTCTTACTATACTTGTTGGTCATAAAACCTATGTCATCCTGGTAGCTGCCATCAAAATCATAACCTAAGCGTTTTAAGATTGAGTTTGCACGCTGATTATTACTAAAACACTCAACCCGTACTTTTCTATGACGTTGCCTAATAAGTTTCAAAGCATGATCATAAAGCCGCTTGCCAGTCATCGCATTTTGATACTCTGGCATAACAACAAGTAGCTCAATAAGATCACCAATCACAACAACATACCCGAGAAAGCAATCTCTCCTTTTGCAAACATAAGTGCAATCTAGATACCGCTTGGATTCACGTGAAAGCTCACCACTCTCAATAAAATACTTCACATTCTCATGTCCAATGTATGCTGAGAATTCATGTAGACTGATCGCTTCCCAAAGAGAAACAATCTCCGACAGATCATTTTCTGTTGCGGCGTGGATCATGTATATGCCTTTAGATAAAAATGGGTATTGCAAGCTAACCGGGAAGCCGACTAAGCGATCCATAGATCGGCGATGACGGAAGTTCCGGTGGAAGAAACTTCTCAAGCGACGGAATCAATCCTTCAGCATGCAATTGTTTCTCCGCAGGCAGCTGCTGCACAAGATACATTAATGCAGCATGTGCCGCTTGATAACCTGACCGTGCGGCACCTTCCATCGTGGCAGGCCAACCGATGTCGGTCCAATCACCTGCAATAAACAGATTCTCAATCCCATGTGTTGAATTAGGTTTCGCACCTGGACGATAGCGATCGAGTCCAGCAGTTACAGAAAAAGTCGCTCGCTTCTCTTTCACCGCACGGGTATGCAGAAAATCGGCTTCTTGCGCAACAGGAAAAATACGTTTGATTTCTGTCTCAGCAAGGTCTGCAAGTTCACTCGCGGGCTTATCGACAAGGTCATGGGCCGCGGAAATCACACAATGCAGATGACAAAGCCGCTGACCGCCTTCCTCGATCATCCCTTTGTTAAAAACCCATTGGATCGGCGAATCGGTCAAAACAATATGCGGCAACTCTGTGATCGGCGTGTTGTCTTGCAAGTGAGCATAAATATGAATGCCAATGATGGGAGAGACGCTGAATTGATTAAGGTGCTGCAATCGCGGGTCTGCCGCCACCATTTCCGAAGATGAGAGCTTTTCAAGCCGATCAAACGGCACCGCTGATATCAGCGCGGCCCCATTGATAGACTCTTGGCTTCTGGATAAGCGAATAGAATTTACTTTGTTGTGGTCTTGATCATATTGATACTTATCAATGGGTGTGGTGAGGCGGAGCGTCCCGCCGGCGCGTCGAATCATGTCCTCAGCGGGATCATAGAGTTCCAACAAAGGCACATCAGACGTCCCCATCAACCAGGCATCTTTATGATGAAGAAATCCTTCTTGAAAAACTTGGAGTGCATAGCGGGAAGAACATTTATCTAGTGTTTCGTTACAAGCTGAAACGATGACAGGTTCCCAGTATTTTTTTATGACGGAGTCGGATTGCTTATATTTTTTGAGCCAATCCAGAAATGGGAGGCTATCGAGGTCGTTCCGTTTTTTGAATGATGTACGAATGATGGCAGAAGATGCACGGGCGATATCGTACTTGTCGCGACGGGTTAGTGATTTGAATTTGAGGAAAGAGGCCGTGAGATGAAGTGGCGCAGGGAGTAATCCTGAGCGCATAACATCTGGTATTGAGGTACCGTTATGAAAGTAGATCTCAGGATGCCAAGTGATATGCTCGTAAACACTAAGCCGCTTATATAGATCAATAAGGTTGGTACAACATCCCATCAGAACATGCTGGCAGTTATCAAGCACGTCAGAGGTAGTGGGGTCGACGAAGGAAGTGGCGCGTCCTCCAAGTTTGGGACGGGTTTCGATAAGCGTAACTGGGACGTGATACTCAGCAAGTCGAATTGCGGCGGCAATGCCGGCTACACCGCCACCGGCAATCAACACAGGAAGATCATCAAATGTGCCTCTGGGTATGTTTGGTGGAGGTGCGGGGTTGTAGGTAAAAGGTTCAGTCATAGGAATTGATGCCGAATCAAACATAAAAATTTAAACTCAAACTAGTAGTTCCTTTTGAGTTTGGCAGATAAGCCAATCATAAGTTTGGCGAAGGTGGAGAGTCGGACACGGTCAGTGAGTACACGACGAGGATTCTTAGCAATCTGATCAAGCAGCCCGCGATAAATACGCATCATCGCCCAACATGTGCCGCGACAATCGGGGGTAAGTCGCAGCTCAAGCGGCGAAGCTTTGCGATAGTAATCATAAGCTCGTTTGATCTGAAATTGCATGAGTGCATCGAAGTTGGCATTTGGTTTGTTGTTCGTTGTGATATCGATAAAGGATTCGGGTGTGAAGTTAAACTGAGCAAGCTCTTCTGCGGGTAGATAAATGCGATCGCGTTCAGCATCTTCTTTAAGGTCACGAAGAATATTGGTAAGCTGCAAGGCAATACCACGGTATTCGGCAAGCTTGCGGGTATCGCTGTCGGTATGGATCGCATCGGGTGGGTTTTTGTAACCCCAGATAGCAATACAGGTGAGTCCAACGGTAGAAGCAACGTTGTAACAGTATTGGTATAGCTCGGGGAAGGACTGATAGCGATGGGTGGTCATGTCAGCGATTTGACCGTCAAGCATATGGTGCAGGTCTTGTGGGTTGATGGGATAAGACTGCATAACATAATTGAATGCAGCCCAAGCACTCCCTATACCCCCAGGAGGCGTTGAATTAGATCTACTATCACGTCCAGAGACATTGTCAGGAAGTGCTGCGGTAGGATTGTCGATGATGCACTGCATTTGAGCGCGAAAAGTGTTAATACGTTGGGTTCTAATTTCAGGTGTAAGATCAACGCCATCGAGTGGTTCGTCAGCCAAATCGTCACAGGCGCGCATAAAGGCGTAGATAGCATAGAGTGCAGCACGTTTTGGCTCAGGGGTAAGCTTCATGCCGTAGTAGAAGTTTTTAGCCCGGGTTTTTGAAATGTCCAAGCAGTGCTCGAAGGAAGACTGGATCGCTGGCGTGAGCGAGATCATTTGGTGCGGAAGGTTGTGTGCGTCGGACTGCGGCATGTTTGGGGCTTATGTCTATCCAATGGTTAGATGGATCAGGATCGTCCAAAGGTCAGTATTTTACCAAAGAATGCAGAAAACATCAGGGAGAGTTTTGCGGGTTTAGACAGTGATGGGCGAGTAGTAAAGGTATCGTAGCCGCGGGACTCAATCATACGGAGGATGGCTTGTCCGCCCTTAGAAAACAGCTTAATGTCCAAACGAACAGAAGGAGAAACCATGGGGAAAAGTTTTTCGCCTTCAGTAAAAAGCGGCCAAGTTTTTTGGACAAGACTACGTACCGTTTTTTGAGCTGAAACACGGAGCGCTGACAACGCGATAGTGCCGGTCGGACATGCGAGGCAGGCCTTGGGATTACGATTGTTTTCGTCAAAACGGATCGCGTCGACCAAAGAACTAACCGTAAGTTCATGCTGAGAAGCGATGTCTGAGGGCATATAAACACGGTCGCGATCGATGATGTCACGACGAATGTCCTGCCAAAAGTTTGTGAGTTGTAGTGCAGTACAGGTGGCGTTAGAAAGTTTTTGTCGTTCGGCATCACGATACCCACACATATAAAGAACGAGGTGCCCAACAGGGTCGGCAGATCGAGTGCAATAGTCCAATACCTGATCCCATGTGTCGTAGCGAGTTACGGTTTGGTCTTGAATGAAGGCGTCGATCAGATCCGTAAACGGTTTTTTAGGGATGTCGAATTGATCGATTGTGGGCGCAAGCGCAATGAAGACGGGGTGCTCGGGTTTACCAGCGTAACAAAGATCAAGCTGCGATTGCCACCAGCGGAGTAGCTCGGCGGATTTGGTGGTATTGCCCATCTCATCTCCAAGATCATCCGCCCAGCGACAAAATGCATAGACGTTGGCAAAATGTGGACGCAGAGGTTTGGGCAGGAACCACGATACAACCGTGAAGTTTTCGTAATGCGAAAGGGTAATGTTGCGTGTGTAGTCGGCGGCCTCAGCGGGTGTAAGAGGTTTGATGCGGGACGGACCGAAAGTTTCCAGATCGGTGTGGATATTGTAGGGGGCAACTTTGGGCATTAGGGCAGCGGTGTCCTGATTCTGAGAACAAACGGGTTACTCAAGCCCTTCATGATATGTGATCTGGGTTGTGATGTGAAAAATGCAGATCAAAGAGAGGTGATTAAATGCAAATGAAGATCCAGCCTGCCTGTGAGGTCCGAATAAATATGGGTCCGGGTGATGTTATTTGCCGGGAATGACGATTACCGGGTTAAGCAGATTATGCGGGTGGCCGATGTAACCCTCGTGGACCTTGTGCACACCGCGTGTGGTGCGCACCACAAGAGATGGAGTTTTGGCTTTGCGACTATTTAGAGGGAAAAGAAAGGACGACAGGAGCAAGCGCAGGACGATGCGTATCGGATTAGATGCCAGAACGATTTATACCGAACAACGCCGCGGGATCGGCAAGAGCCTCGCGTTGTTGTATGAACACTTGCTGCAGGTGCGTCCTGACTGGGAAGTGGTCGGCTATGCGCGAGAGGGACAGGAAGGCCATGTCGCTTGGGCAAATCAGCGCGTGATTGAGATGCCGGGCGACCGGTTTGATGCGTGGTTGAAGATGCGTTTGCCATTGGCGGCATTACAGGATGGTGTGGATGTCCTGCACTGCCCTGCAAATTTCAGTCCAAGCTGGATGCCAGTGCCAACGGTGGTGACAATTCATGATTTGATCCCGGTAGACATGCCGGAGGGGCAAGCGCCGTGGATGGTAAAGAAGTTTGACAAGGCAGTGAAGCAGGCGTGTCATCGAGCAGATGCAATCACCTGCCCGAGTGGTTACACCAAAATGCGATTGGAAAGAGATTACCACGCAAATGGGGAAAAAATTTCGATTACACATTGGGGCGTGACCAGCAATGGAGCGGAGGCAACGAAAGAACACATCCAGAATGTTAAATCACAGTATGGATTGAATCCCAGCGGCCGATATGTATTGCACTTCGGAGCGGGAGAGGTGAGAAAAAATACAAGGCGAATCATCAAGGCTTGGGAAAATATCTCTAAACGTGGGCTAGATGATTGGCAATTACTGGTGGTAGGACTGGATGACCGAGTGCTGCGTGAGTTAGGCAGCTATGTGTGTGATGCCGAGCTTAATAATTCGATTGTGCTTTGGGGTTTTGCAGATGAAGCGGACATGCCGAGTCTACTGAAGGGTGCAGATGTACTTGCGTATCCAAGCCTGAGTGAGGGGTTCGGCCTGCCGATCCTTGAGGCATTTAGTGCTGAGACAGCAGTTCTGACCAGTGATCGCACATGCTTACCGGAAATTGCTGGCGATGCTGCAGTTTATGTGAACCCCGGCAATACAGATCAAATCATCGGCGCCCTAACAGGACTGATCCAAAACAATGCAATGAGGCAACAACTCATCCAAACAGGCAACGATAGATTAAAAACATTCCAGTGGCAAAAGAGTGCGGAGCAGTTTGCGCATGTGATTGAGTCGCTTGCTGATCAAAGCAGCAGAAGAAGAGCGGCATAGAGGCAAAGGCAAAATGAACATGGGCAATCATGATGAAATGAACATTCAACACCTCCTGAACACGACTCAGGATAATGACAGTAAAGTCGATGTGTTGTTTCTGAGTGAGCTTGGCATGTGGCCCGCCGATCAAGGCTTCCGCGTGCACGGCTGCCAGATGATTCGTGCATTGTGCGAACAAGGTGTGCGCGTTCGAATGGCAAGTTTACGTGCTACCGAGGGCGCTCCGGGTTGGCTTGAACAAGTACGTGTGACGTGGCCGATTGCAACAGATCAAGATGAAGCTGCTTTCCGCTCAGGCTGGAAGGGAAAATTTGGTTGGCTACGAGAAAAAGTGGCCTCGCATCAAGCGGTTCGTATGAATGAATTTGCGGGTGCTGCGCGACTGGTACGTGAGCTTAAACCAAAAGTAGTCATCGCTCTTGGCCAACATGGTCCACTAATGCTCAAAGGATTGGAGAAAGCTTACCCCGCGGTTAAACGAATCTGGTATGCCGCAGACGAGCCGGTATCGTTCCAGCTTTCGTGTTTGCGTCGTGACCACCGCAGCGTCTGGAAAAGCCGCCTGAGGTTGACCGTAATTTTTGCTTTAATTGAAGGCTTATTTGCACGTGGTCTCGATGGCGCAATCGGTGTAAGCCCAGACGATGCCAAACGACTGAAATGGATCGGCGGCATCAAACGAAGCGTTACTATTCGGAACGGCGTCGATCTCAATACATTTGATGTTGGCGACCACGGCACATTGCCGCGGAGTGTGGTGTTTTGGGGCCGAATGGATTTCGATCCAAATGTTGATGCAATGAAGTGGTTTGTGAACGAAGTTTGGGGCGAACTGAAAGGCCGTGCGCCCGATGCTACGCTGCATATTGTGGGGAAAAACCCAACGCTGAGTATTAGGTTGCTACGCGGAAAAGCAGGTGTCGAAGTTCTTGGCGAAGTAGATGACATTCGGCCATACGCACGGACTGCGTCCTTAGTAATTTTGCCGATGCGGTGTGGCGCAGGAATTAAAAACAAACTGCTGGAAGGTGCAGCCATGGGCCTGCCGATGGTGGTCAGCGATCAAGCTGTACGTGGACTGGAAGTGGATGCGGATGAATCACCATATGTTGTTGCGAGAAACCGCGAGGCTTGGGTCGAACAAATCTGGAGTTTGTGGCATGATCCAGTCGCACGGATGAAGGTCAGCCAGAATGCACGTCAATGGGTTGAACGGCATCATAATTGGAAAGATGCCGCTATGAAACTGGTCGGATTTATGAATGGCATGCTTGAAGGCAAGGACTGGATAGAAGTCCAAAACAGCACGCCTGATATACAAAACATCAACAATCATAAGCCCGCAAGCGACCAAGAAAATGACGGCGGTTTGCGTCAAGCAGCATAGTATTTGCGAAAAATACACAGCACACATTTGTGCAGCAGGAGGAAGTCAACATGGCATGGACATCGATGCACTTTGCGATGGGCATGATCGGCGGCGGCGTAATCGGCGGCGCAGCCTGCTTGATTCTCAGACGTGGATGGCGGTGGTTACCTGCCGCAATGACAGCCGGCGGTATTTGGGGATTGATCCCCGATCTGCCTCGCATCTGGCGTGAAGATTTTACCGGCCTTCCCTTTGCAAGTTATCTCGGCAGCAAAAATTTCGAACGTTGGCTCCACGAAATCGGTGACGTGTTCTTCTTCCATTCACGACTTGATGCGCAACCCAAAGAATTTGCTTTGCACGGCCTGGCCACCATCATCTTCCTCTATTGCTGCTGCATGGTGATGCTAATGTATCTCGAAAGTAAGAGCCGCAACAGCATCGCTAACCGCGCGTGGCACAGCCATAAACATCACCTACCGAAGGATAAGCGAGACAAGCCTATCATTTTTGAAGAAGTCTCCATACCCCAGATGGCTGATGCTCCACCAGAAGGATCGATTGTATACGTTGACGAAGAAGCCCATCACACATCCACGCCCGGCAGCGAACTCGTTAAAAGCGTACGAGCACTTGAGCAACAGATTTACCAATCCGAGCAAGATGATTTGGTGATCGCTGAGAAAACCGATAAAGAGGAGGGTGTCGTCGGCCGTATTATCTCTGGTCACTTGAACAAATCTGGTTAAAACATACGACGAAGATTACCTGATTCACGGAGAAACCTTAGGGTAACATGCGTATCAAGCGATACGAAAAAACCGTGATTCATTTCAACATTGATGTCTCACAAGAAAGTTCACAGAATAGTGGATTGTGGGGAAAAAGAAGCCGACGATAGAGTTACTGGTATTCCGGGAGCGGTTTGACGCAAACTGATATCTAAACCGGGAAAAGAAAGTTCTAATAATCAGGCAAAGGTATGGTGTGATGAGCACGCATTTGGGTTGTGGTGCAGGCATGCGTAGTGGGGATATGCGCCGCTTGCGGATAGACAAACACGGTCAGGATAAGGAAATGTTGTGTGGCATAGCAGAAACATGGGCTTTTACTGTCGAATGCAACGAACCGATCGATGTGGTGCTACTGGTGAAAGAAACCAGTGATGGTGTGACATCGTGGATCGAGATGCGCCATGTGGATGATCATGTTTGGATGGTAGACCTCGACCTTAAGGAAGGCTGGTATCGCTTCCGCTACTATACCTCCCGTGGCAAAACCTTCATCAACTGTGGCACCTACGGGCTACAAGCCTCACTGATCAAAGGTTATGGTGGAGCGGTGATGATTGAAGCATTTGAGCATGCCGCAAGCGCATGATGCTAATCAATAAGCAGAATAATAAAGCCGACGTTCGAGGGGACGCCGGCTTTTGTTTTATATCTGTCTAACTGATGATTAGCCAAGTAAGCCATCAAGCCCCGGCAGATTCATCCCACCAGTTAGCTCGGCCATCTGATCTTTCACAGCAAGCTGTGCTTTCTCCATGGCAGCATTGGTCGCAGCCACGATCAGTTCTTCGATCATCACTTTGTCCGCATCGGCGCCTTCGCCTGCAAGCGCCGTGATCATCGCCGGATCAAGATTGACTTGCAGGATCTGCATCTTGCCGTTGACGGTGACTCGCACCGCACCCGCGCCGGCATCAGCTTCAATCTCAATCCGCGCCAGTTCGGCCTGCATCTGCTCGAACTTTTCTTTGATTTCACCGGCATTGCCCATCAGGCCCGCCAGACTTTTCAAGTTTTTCAATTGATCAAACATAGGGCTATATCTGTACTTTTGGGTTTTCCGCCGCGTACCAAACACGTCGTTCAGCATCGCTCGAATGACATTGTATCTGAATCAAGGTCGACAATCTGTACGCAACAGGATCAGAACATTTGCTTAATCATCCTGATCGGAATCTAGCGTATCGGACATCGTCTCGTCAGTCATTTCCGTAGGTGAATCTAACGCTAAATCTGCCTGCTCATCAGCAACACCAACCAACATTGCCTCAGGGAACGTTTCCAAAACCTTCTTCACCAGCGGCAGATTCTTAGCTAGGTCAATCTGCTCTTGCGACAACGCCCTTTGTGGTGTTACCTGGGATTTCGATTGTGATTTCGATGAAGCGGATACGGCAGAATGATCGATTTCAACTTGAATACGACGACCCAAGATTGCGACGAACTCCAAAGCCAATGATTCCAAACGTTGTGGCACAAGGAAGCCAGACAAATCCGGCGACCCATCAACCAATACAAGTATCGCCGTCGTTTCGGTCAATGCTTGAAGCGAAAGATTTTTGATCCATGCCAAGGCCGGTTTGTCATCAAGCCGAGATCGAACCGCCGACCAAACCGCTTTGGTGTCAGTCACATCAATATTTTGTAGAGGCGCGATCGTAGCCGCCGCAGATGGGGTTGGTGCGGTATGAGTTGGGTTAGAAGTTAACCCCGGGCGTGTGGATGATGGCGTATGTGTGACCGCTGCAGAACGGATTGCTGTCGGCGCAACAGCGGCAGGTGTATTACCAATAGCAGGAGCTAATGATAGATTACTGCTAGGAGGGTTTATGTTTTTTTTTTGCGCCGTAGGATTACCTGCAAGCAACTGTGAAATATCAGCATACTTTTCTGCAAGCGCAAGACGCACGATAGTGACATCAAAAAGTGCACGCGGGTTGGCCGAAGCTTTGCCGGTGCGTTGCAGGTTTTCGCAGAGTGCGATCATGTAGGTGATGGCGGGGGCGTCAAATCTTTTGGCTTGCTCAGCGGCTTCCTGTTTGGCTTCTTCGGAAAGCTCGACAAGGTCGGATTCGGGGCCGCAAGCAGCGATAAGCATCAGTTGCCGGAAGCGTTCAATCAACACGTCGATTAACTGCTCTTGTGAGATGCCGGTGGTCAGCAAGGCGTGCGCTGATTCCAGTGACTGCTTGATATCAGTCATTGCAATCGCATCAACAAGTTGCTTGATCCGCTCAGCGGCAGGCAATCCGAACATCTCTTCAAGCGTCTGCACCGTCAGCGGCGACTGCCCTGTCGCGATCAAACGGTCCAGCAGTGACAGCGCATCACGCATAGAGCCATTGCCAAGCCGCGCGACTTGCCAAAGTACTTGCTGTTCAGCTTCGATCTTTTCATTACCCAGCACCGACCCAATATGTTCTGCGATCTGGACAGTCGGAATATTGCGAAAATCAAACCGCTGGCAGCGCGACTGGATCGTTGGCGGCACTTTATGCGGCTCGGTCGTACACAAAATAAACTTCACATGCTCCGGCGGCTCCTCCATCGTCTTGAGCAGCGCGTTGAACGCCTCGCGTGTGAGCATGTGGACTTCGTCGATGATATAGATTTTATAGTTGGCGTTGGCGGTGGGTGCGAGACCGGCGTTGGCAATTAATTGCCGCGCTTCATCGACACCGCGGTTCGAGGCTCCGTCGATCTCAATGACGTTCAAGTCTTCGCCGTGCATGATGGCTTCTGCCATGCGTTCTTGCACATCGGTCGGCGGGTATTCGAGGTCCGGCTGCTTGGGCGCATCGGAGATCGTGTCCGGCGCGTTGAGCGCTCGGGCAAAGATGCGAGCCATGGATGTTTTGCCCACGCCGCGCGTGCCGGAGAACAGGTAGGCATGAGCGACGCGTTTCTGGGAGATGGCGTTCTTCAGCGTCTGCGCGATCGGCTGCTGGCCGACGACCTGATCGAAGGCTTGCGAGCGGTATCTTCTGGCGAGAACGGTGTAGGCCATGGGAATACTTGATGGGGATGAGGGTGTTGTGCCCGTGATCAAAAGTGTCACGAACGGCTGGTGCTTCCGGTCCGACGACGCCGCGGGGAAAGACGGCTAGAGCACCAACGGCACCGGGCCGACGACACTTAGGGCTGCTCCGATCAAGGCCTGACCCGGTTCGCGAGCCAACCCGTGCATTGGGTCCAGCCGTCTTTCCTCACGGCGAGCGATTGTAACACCAAGCACCGCGTGAGCCGAGCATCATATCGCGTCTAACGGTTATTCTCAACCTGCCTAATCGTCAGAGATGTTGCGCTGGCCAAGACTTACGCGGCAGGAACACGAAATTGCTTGGTTTCAACCGCGCTTTGGATTATGCTCAGGGCATACATACGGGCCTCGAGGGAGGCTTTTTGAAACATTATTTCAGAGGGCGGGAAATATATATCATACATGGCACAAGAGATGCGCCGTGGATCCATCGATTTATTTATTCATACCCACCCAATTTTATTGGAGTGAACAACATGGTTCTTCAAATCTTGCGCGGGGCATTGCTACTGATCGCAACCGCGGTTGCAGCATTGTATCTTCTTTCAAATCAATGGCAGGCCGGCGTCACCATGACCACCTTCATGGTCATCATGGGCGGCTCAGTCGGCATTACGGCGTTGGTCATCCTGATTGACAGCCAAATCAAACATAAAAAACTCAGTGCCGTCTCCGGCATCTTCCTCGGCCTGATCGCGGGGCTGCTTGCCGCGTATGCCATGTCGTTCGTGGTCGATCTCATCGGCGTCCTTACCGCGCCTGAAATCTCCACCTCAATGCCTGAAATCTCCCGAAGCAGCGTCATCTATCTCAATCTCAACCCTGAAGACAAACTCCTGCTGGACAACGCGTGGGATACATTCAATGCCGAAGTCATCCGTCGCGACGCCTACATGGAACTCCTCGAAGGCGTCAAAGTCCTTATCGGCCTGATCGCGATCTATCTCAGTATCTCCATGGTCCTGCAAACCAAAGACGATTTCCGTTTTGTCATCCCCTACGTCGAATTCACCAAACAAATCCGCGGCAACCGCCCCACCCTCGTCGACAGCTCCGTCATCATCGACGGCCGCATCCTCGACATCATCGACACACGCATCATGCAAGGCACGCTGGTTGTACCACGGTTCATCCTCAACGAATTGCAACTCATCGCCGACTCTGCCGACAAGCTCAAGCGCGCCCGTGGTCGGCGAGGCCTTGACGTCCTCAAGCAACTTCAAGACAGCCACATCGTCGAGGTCCACATCGAAGACCGCGATGCAGAGGGCGGCACTGTCGATCAAAAACTCATCGCACTCGCCCAGGACATGCAGGGCCGCGTGATGACCAACGACTACAACCTCAACAAAATCGCCCAACTCCGTGGCGTTGACGTGATCAACATCAACGATCTATCAAAAGCGATGCGACCCGTCGTTCTCCCCGGCGAGCACATGACCGTGAAGATCGTTAAGCCCGGCGAAGGTCAATCACAAGGCGTCGGCTATCTGGATGACGGCACGATGGTGGTTGTGGAAAACGGCAAACACCACGTGAACGAATCCTGCGACATCGTCGTGACCAGCACACTGCAAACCAGTGCTGGCCGCATGATTTTTGGCCGCTTCGCACACCTTGATGATGACGAAGAACATGATGGTGAACTCGTCGCCGCAACAGCATCAGCAGACAGCTCTACAGAAACATCTACTCCTGTCACTTCTGTTGCCAAACCAAAACAATCCCCCCCCGCTCCATCAGTACCACGCTCATCAAGTACGCACAACACCCCATCCAAAGCATCAAGACGCAACCCGCGCAGACATTAATCTCGCAAACAACTCGCCCATCAAAAAAGCAAGCCACTTCGTGATGATGCAGCGTGCTTTATTTTTTTGCTAATGTTGCGGGGGATCAGAGACCCAGTGCCGCATGCATAGTTGAACCAAGGTCAGCAGGCGAATCAGCGATAAAGCAGCCCGCATCTGTCAGTGCTTCGATCTTTGAGTCTGCCGAACCTTCACCACCAGAGATAATAGCGCCGGCATGACCCATTCGGCGACCAGGAGGTGCCGTGCGTCCAGCAATGAAACTTGTCACCGGCTTATGCACGTGGTTCTTAATAAACTCCGCTGCCTTCTCTTCATCGGTCCCGCCGATCTCACCAATCATGATGATGCCATCCGTTTCAGGATCAGCATTGAACATGATGAGACAATCGATGAAGTTCATGCCACGCACAGGGTCGCCGCCAATACCAACACAAGTCGTCTGGCCAATACCGAGATTCGAGGTTTGCCAAACAGCTTCGTAGGTAAGCGTACCAGAGCGAGAGATAATACCGACGGCACGTTTAGCTTCTGCTTCTTGCGGAGCTTTGTGAATATAGCCCGGCATGATCCCGATCTTACATTGACCTGGTGTAATCACACCCGGACAGTTTGGGCCGATCAGCCGCAATGAACGATACCGTGGCTGATCCAAAACACGTTTCACACGCATCATGTCCGCCACCGGCACACCTTCGGTCACACACACAATCAACTCGATGCCAGCATCCGCAGCTTCAAGGATCGCATCCGCTGCAAATGGCGGCGGCACAAAAATCATCGTCGCGTTCGCGCCGACTTCCTGCACCGCTTCATGACATGTATTAAAAATTGGCAGCCCATTGACGTCTTTTTGACCGCCCTTATTGGGGGTCACGCCGCCAACCATCTGCGTGCCATAATCAAGGCAGCCTTTAGTATGGAAGGAGCCTGCCGAACCAGTGATGCCTTGGCAAATCACACGTGTATTTTTATCAACTAAGATGCTCATGATGTTCCAAAAGATACCTTGTGTTTTACAGATATACAAAACCCGCCTGCTTTGGGCGGGAACAGTGAGTTTTACACACATCACCGGAGACGGCGGTATGAAGATTCGATTCCGAATTTGAACGACTTAGATCAATCATGAGGTGGCCAAAAATTCACCCTGATTTGGCTAAAAACCATCATCATACGCAAGTATCACAGCCCTACATCAACTCAAACATGGTCCGGCCGAGTCCCGAACTCCACACTGATTGTCGAGCGGATTCCTCCGCGCCCCTTCCAGTTCGTCTCCAGACACATCCATTTCGGCTGCATGACATCGTTCAGATCTCTTGCGATCGCATTGGTCACCGCCTCGTAAAAAATCCCCTCATTGCGGTACGCCTGGTAATATAACTTCAGTGATTTCAACTCCACGCACGTCTTGTCCGGCACGTAAATCAGTGTCACCGTTCCAAAATCCGGATGCCCAGTCTTCGGACACACCGACGTGAACTCGTCCGCCACGTGCTCAATCACAAAGTCATGACCCGAGCCGTCTGCGAGATTAGGATTGTCGAAACACTCAAGAATCTTTTTGTCTGCCATGGGCGTATGATAGTCGTGCTCCCCACAACGGGGCAAATGCCCTCCCGCACTGCAGCCCTCCCGCAATTTCTCCCTCTGGCCGCAGAACTTCCAGCAGCGCGACAATCGCTCAAATTTCAGGTATCCTGTGACCATCATGAGTGAATCCAACACGAAAATTACCGAAGAAGATGTCCGCCACGTTGCCAAGCTCAGCAGGCTCCGTCTCAGTGACGACGAGATCCATCATTTCACCGATCAACTCGAATCGGTGCTCGGGTACATCAGCAAGCTCAACGAGCTGGATGTAGAAGGTGTCGAGCCGATGGCCCATGCGATGGATATGAGCAATGTGTTGCGCGAAGACGCGGAAAAAGCCGGCATCCCCACTGCCGACGCACTCCGCAATGCACCCGCTCAAGACGACGGCTTCTTCGAAGTGCCCAAGGTTCTCGGCGAAGGCTCCGGTGCCTAACCACCGCCCGCCGCCTTAGACCTGTCCCCCAAACAAGACCATCGGCCTGCTGCCCGCATCGCTTCCCCCACGCAGCGCCACCACGATAGATACGAAAGTTTTCAACGATGAATGTGACCGAATCTAGCCTCGTCGAAATCCGAGACGCCATCGCAGATAAAAAAATCAGCGCTGTCGAAGTCACCGAAGCCTACCTCAAACGTGCCGCTGATCTTAACGGTAGCATCAACGCCTACCGTGAAACCTACGACGATCGCGCCATCGCCAAAGCAAAAGCCGTCGACGCGGGCGAAGCAATCGGACCACTCGCCGGCGTGCCCATCGCCATCAAAGATCTCATGTGCACCGAATATGGCCGCACCTCCTGTTCCTCCAACATGCTCGGCGACTTCCACGCCTCTTACAACTGCACCGCCGTCAAACGACTCGAAGACGCCGGCGCAGTCGTCATCGGTAAAACCAACATGGATGAGTTCGCCATGGGCTCCTCGACCGAAACCTGTGCCTTTGGCTCAACCCAAAACCCTTGGGATCAAGCACACGTTCCCGGCGGATCATCCGGCGGTGCTGCAGCCGCCATGGCCGCGGACTTCTGCGCAGGATCACTCGGCTCCGACACCGGTGGCTCCATCCGCCAGCCTGCCGCACTCTGCGGTGTCGTTGGACTTAAACCCACCTACGGTCGCGTCTCCCGCTGGGGACTCGTCGCCTTCGCCTCCTCCTTAGATCAGATCGGCCCGCTCACACACACAGTTGAAGATGCCGCACTCCTGCTCAAACACATGGGTGGCCACGATGAGCTCGACTCCACCAGCGCCAACATTGATATCCCCGCCGACCTCGATGCTATAGATCAAAAACCTGACAAGCTCCGTATCGGCATCGCTAAGCAATACATGAGCGACGAAGCCAACGATCCTGCTGTCAGCAAAGCCGTGGCCGAGGCGATTGAAATCTACAAATCAGAAGGCGCTAAGATCGTTGAAGTCGATCTCCCCCACACCGAGTATGGCATCCCCGTCTATTACATCGTCGCCACCGCCGAAGCATCTTCCAACCTCGCTCGCTACGACGGTGTTCACTATGGCCATCGCACCAAAACACCCGACGATCTCATTGACCTCTACGCACGCAGCCGCGCTGAAGGCTTCGGCGACGAAGTTAAACGCCGCATCATGCTCGGCACCTACGCACTCTCCTCTGGCTACTACGACGCCTACTACAACCGCGCCCTCAAAGTCCGCCGCCTGATCAGCAACGACTTCCGCACCGCCTTTGAATCCTGTGACGCGATCCTCTGCCCCACCACTACAAGCCCGGCCTTCAAGATCGGTGAAAAAACCGATGACCCGCTCTCGATGTACCTCAACGACATCTACACCGTCACCGCCAACCTTGCCGGCATCCCCGGCATCAGTCTCCCCGGCGGCCTCGGTGAACGCGACGGCAAAAAACTCCCCATCGGTGTGCAACTGCTCGGCCCAGCATTCGGCGAAGCCAATCTCCTCCGCATCGCCAGACTCTACGAAAAGAACACCGACTATTATCGGCTCCGTCCGCAAATCTAAAAACCCCTACCCGCCGGCCCATGCAAACTGATCAGTACAGGGTAAAAAATATCGCCACGCAATCTCCACGCATTTGTTGCCATGCCCGCAACACGCCGATAAACACATAAACCGTCATCCATGTATGACCGTCTGTCCCATGGCGTAATTTCTTCACATATTACAAAAACACAGAACAGAGTATTGGGCATGAGTGATTCGCAAAAACCGTACATTGGGATTGACCTTGGTGGCACAAACATCGGGGCTGGCATCGTCACCACTGAAGGCAAACTCCTCGCTGATGACAAGGTCAAAACCAAAGCACAAAATGGCTCCGACACCGTCATCAAACGCATCACCAAAGTGATTGAGAAAATTGTCGATCAGGCCAATCTGAAAATGGACGACATTGCCGGCATCGGCATCGGTGCCCCTGGCGCGATCAACATCAAAGATGGCGTTGTCATGGAAGCCGTCAATCTACGATGGAACAACTACCCTCTCGCCAAAATCCTCAGCAAAGAAACCCACCTGCCCGTCATCCTCGACAACGACGTTAATGTCGGCACATGGGGTGAATTCAAAATCGGCGGCGGCAAAAACACCCACAATATGCTCGGCATCTTTATCGGTACGGGTATCGGTGGCGGACTTATCCTCCACAACCATCTCTACTACGGCCACCATATGACTGCGGGCGAAATCGGTCATACCCTCGTCAAAGCCGATGGCAGTCTCGGCCGCAGAACTCTAGAGAACCTCGCCAGTCGCACCAGTATCGCTCAGGTGCTCGCCAAGCTCATCCAGTCCAACCACGCCAGTATCATTTCCAAACTCACTGAGGGCGACCTGACGAAGATCCGTTCGCGTGTCATCGGAGAAGCCTTCAAACAAAACGACAAGCTCACCAAGATCGTGATCGGCGATGCTGCAAAGTATGTCGGCATCGCGATCGCCAACACCGTCACACTACTGAGTCTTCCACATGTGGTCCTCGGCGGCGGGTTAACCGAAGCACTCGGCGAACCTTGGGTCAAGATGGTTCATGAGCATTACGAAAATCACGTGTTCCCACACGGCCACGAATGCAACATCGTCGCCAGCCAACTTGGTGATCATGCTGGCGTAATCGGGGCCGGATTACTCGCACATCATCGCCTCACAGAAGGCCATAAGATCTGACTTTGCTCAGTCCACAAATCGCAACAAGTCTTGATTTAATCAATACTTTCCATTAAAAAAACTGGAGAGATGAAAGTCGGTTTGTCGACTTTCTGACTATCAACACTGCTTTCTCCCCTCCGCCCCGTTGTCGCCTCGGTGACAGCGGGGTTTTTCTTAATCAAAATAAACTCAATCCGATTGATCAAATCACAATATAAACACTTTGTTTCAATATGGTTATGTCCCCCACAGTAGTCATAACAATCTTATGATTCTTGTTAATCTAGGTAAACTTTTATTGTTCTTCGTCGATTATTCGCACAGAACACATTTCAATCAGCCGCCATTATCACCGTCTTCGCTCATAGCAATTCCCATTTGTAAGAATTAAAAAATCTCACACCTTTGCAAAACGGCTATGATGTCGATTCGATCCCAGTATTGTTAACAATTGTTCGCCACCCATACGCTAATATCCCAACGAAAAAAAACTGCGCAACCCACCTAATCAGCGCTTCGATGACAGTAATCATGATCATTTGCTCTACCAATAAAACTCACATGCTAAAAAGGTGCATAAAAACTGTCTGAAAGATCATCTCCTCCAGACAGTCTCTGTTTCACATAAATCATATCACGCAAGCAATAATGAACCGATCAGAGGCACTCGGCCTTCTTGATCGTTGGCGGGTTCTCTGGCGTACCGGCTTGTGGATTAGAAAGCGGTGTCGCCGCGATCTTCTCTACCACATCCATACCTTCGATCACTTTACCAAACGCGGTGTACTGGTTATCCAAGTGTTGGCAATATTCACGGGTGAGGCAGACGAAGAATTGTGAGCCTGCAGAATTAGGATCTGCCGAACGTGCCATGGAGAGTACACCGGGGACATGTTCGCGATCATTAAATTCAGCATCAATCTTGTAACCAGGGTCGCCGGTTCCATCACCGCGCGGGCATCCACCTTGGATAACGAAACCTGGGATGATGCGGTGAAAATTCAGGCCATCGTAAAAACCTTCGCCGATGAGTTTGAGGAAGTTTTCTGCGTGGCCGGGCGCGACATCATTCCAAAGCTCGATGGTGATCGCGCCTTCGGAGGTTTCAAGTTTGGCTTGTGGGTAGTCTGACATAGTCTTTCTCTTGCAATACAGGTTTAGAATCAGTTGTGACGAACGACAGTAAAGTTCGTCTAAAAACACGCGTCACAATGCGTGCATATATCGTTTATTACGCCTCAATGATCGAGACAATGGCTTTGCGACTGCGTGAACCGTCAAATTCGCAGAAGTAGATACCTTGCCACGTGCCCAAGATCATATGACCATTTTCGATCATGACTGTCACGGATGAGCCAGTCATCGTCGCTTTAACATGTGAAGCCGAGTTACCCTCAGCGTGACGGTAAAACGGTTGCGTCCACGGCACCATCAGATCAAGCTGCTTGAGCATGTCATGAACAACATCTGGGTCAGCGTTTTCGTTGATAGTCACACCAGCAGTGGTGTGCGGGATGTAGACGATGACGTAGCCATCTTGGATGTCTGATTGATCAATTAGCTTTTGTACCTCAACCGTGATCTCGATCATCTCGCTGCGCTGGCTTGTGGGGATAGTAAGGGTGTGCTTAAACATGTGAGCATGATAGCGAGATCAAGTTGGAGCTGCGCGGCTGATCACAATCTGACACAAAATGATCCAGAGCCTTGCGTGGTGGAGCGAAAGGAGATAAAACAAATGACAGATTACACCTTTTTTGTCTGTGGTGAAACATGACAGGATGGAGGCGTTGATCTATGAAAGTGGGTATTCCGATACGGGTCACTTCTGGCGAGACGCGCGTGGCCATGGTGCCGCAAATCGCCAAGCGCTTATTAAAAATGGATTGTGAAGTTGTTATCCAAGCTAGCGCGGGCTTGTTGTCATTCTACAGCGATACGGATTATGAGCAGGCTGGCGTAACCGTTACTGATAATGAGCAAGCTATTTGGCAAGAGAGCGATGTCGTATTAGTGGTAGAGCCACCAACTGAAGCGCAAGCGCGAATGATGAAGCGTGGTGCTGTACTGGTAGGGATGCTCGGGCCACTGGCAAATCTTGATCTCATGAAAACATTACGTGATCAGGGAATTACAGTGTTTGCGATGGAGTTTCTACCGCGTATCAGCCGAGCTCAATCGATGGATGTGCTGTCGAGCCAAGCGAATCTTGGCGGCTACAAGGCAGTACTGCTGGCAGCGGATGCAAGTGCAAAGATGTTCCCGATGATGATCACAGCTGCTGGCACAATCAAACCGGCCAAAGTGTTTGTGATCGGCGCAGGTGTGGCGGGATTGCAAGCCATTGCAACAGCAAAGCGGCTAGGCGCAACGGTCGAAGCGTATGACGTACGTGCGGTCACCAAAGAACAAGTGCAATCACTCGGCGGACGATTTGTCGAGCTTCCAACCGCAGCACAGGATGACGCCGCCACCGGCGGATATGCCAAAGAACAAACCGAAGATGATCGCAAACAACAGACGGATCTGATGGCGAAACATGTCATCGGCGCGGATATCACCATCACCACCGCAGCGGTTTTCGGTAAAGCACCACCGATGCTCATCCCCAAAGATGTGGTAGATCAGATCGCGGCGGGTAGTGTGATCATTGATATGGCCGCAAGCAGGGAGTACGGCCGAGGCAATTGCGAATGCACCCAACCCGGCGAAGTGATCACGACGGAGAACGGCGTAAAAATCTTCGGCTATGATAATCTCCCAGCCATGCTCAGCGCTAATGCCAGCCAAGTCTATGCCAACAACATGCTCGCGTTCAGCAAAGAATTTCTTAATGGTGGTCAGATCAAGATTGACCTTGAAAACGAGGTCATTCAGGGCGCGTTGATCACGCACAACGGCGAAGTGACCAACGAGTTAGTCAAACAAGCGCTTGCGAACAACTAGCCACAGATTCAAACAATATGTTCTGTGGTGGTAACTGTTTCTTACACACGGTACAGACGCGCTGATGCTATAGATGAATATCAGCTCGCATGGGTCACAACTGAAAAAGGATCAATTTATGGACCCGGTTGTCAGCATTATCATTTTCGTCCTCGCCATCTTCATCGGGTTTGAGGTGATCACCAAAGTTCCTTCGACGCTACACACACCATTGATGAGTGGCTCGAACGCGATCTCCGGCATCACAATCGTCGGCGCACTGGCTTGTTCATTCAGTGACAGCCTCGGCTACTTCAGTGTATGGCTGGGGATGCTGGCAGTGATCTTTGCCACGATCAATGTTGTCGGCGGATATGTCGTCACCGCACGCATGCTTAACATGTTTGGTGACAAGAAAAAAGAAGGGGGTGAGTGATCATGCAGGTATCTGCCCACATATTAAACCTTCTCACGCTTGGTGTGACCGACGACAGCATCGTCAACTTACTCTACCTGCTCGCAGCGGTGCTATTCATCTTTGGGCTCAAGATGCTTTCAAGTGTCAAGTCCGCAGCAAAAGGTAATCTTGTATCGGCACTAGGTATGCTACTCGCTACGGTTGTAACGCTGTTCCTTGTGAATCAGAAAGCGACCGGCGGCGAAAGCTATCTGATCAGCTTCATCTGGATCGGGGTAGCACTGATCATCGGTGCCGGAATTGGTTTAGTGCTGGCAGTGAAGGTAGAGATGACGGGCATGCCGCAGATGGTAGCGTTACTCAATGGATTTGGCGGTATCGCATCTCTACTCGTGGCGTGTGGGGAGTATGCACGATCATACGGTTTATATAAAAATATGGCGGAAGCAAAAGCTTCATTGGTACAAATGAACCTTGATTTACCGGGTGAAACAGGGATGGAAAGCCTGTACCTCGCGCTTTTAGCAACAGGACTAGCAACACTCATCGGTGGTGTGACCTTCACCGGGTCATTGGTCGCTTTTGCGAAATTACAAGGATTGAAGTTCATTCCGGACCAGCCAGTGCAGTTCACGGGACAGCGGATCGCGATCGCAGCGCTACTGCTGCTGTCATTAGCGTTAGCATTTCTTTTACCTGTGGATGCGGTGGCATGGTGGACATTGGTGATCGTCACGTTGGCGGCATTAACATTGGGCGTACTACTTGTAATTGGAATCGGCGGCGCGGACATGCCAGTGGTGGTGTCACTGCTCAATAGCTACTCTGGCCTTGCGGCGGCCATGGCGGGGCTGGTGCTTTCCAATGCGGCACTTATCATCACGGGTTCATTGGTCGGAGCGTCCGGCATCATCCTGACCAACATCATGTGCAAGGCAATGAACCGCTCGTTATTGAATGTTTTGTTCGGTGGTGTGGGTGGCACGACCAGTGGTGGCAGCGCGAGCAAAGGATCACAGGGTGAAGCCAAAGAGTTCACCGCAGAAGACGCGGCCATTGTCATGGATGCAGCAAATCAGGTCATCGTAGTACCAGGTTACGGTATGGCCGTCGCACAAGCACAGCATGCGGTGAAAGAACTGGCAGACGAACTAGGCAAACGAAACATCAGCGTAAAATATGCGATCCATCCGGTGGCTGGTCGCATGCCGGGACATATGAACGTGCTTCTCGCAGAGGCGGGTGTGGACTACGAGCAACTGGCTGACCTCGACGAGATTAATCCCGAGTTTGAGCAATCAGATGTAGCGTTAGTTATAGGCGCAAACGATGTCACCAATCCAGCGGCACGTACCGACAAAGGCAGTCCAATCTACGGTATGCCAATCCTTGATGTCGACAAGTCACGCACCGTCTTCGTGATCAAACGCTCTATGAATCCCGGGTTTGCTGGCATTCAAAACGAATTGTATTTCAAAGACAACACACGAATGATCTTTGGCGATGCGAAGAAAGTCGTCACCGCGCTAACCAAAGAAGTACAAGACGTTTAGTGCGCACTCGAATTATGACATAAACAAACCGGCAGAAATGATTCTTGCCGGTTGTATTTTTCTATCTCGTAGTGATTGAGTTAATGCGGGTGGCAGCAGCAACCTGAGCCACACGAACCACCGGGCATGGAAGCAGAAGATGAAGATGTACTGGTCGAATCACAAGCGGAAAAGACCGAGTGTTTTCGTGAGGTTTTCTTACTATCACAGTGCTCACATGCAATCGGTTCATCTGCATCGGCCATTCGGCGGATCACTTCAGTCACCTCTTCACACTTAGCACATTCATATTCGTAAACTGGCATGATCGGCTCCTGTGATAATCACGATATTAAATCATCCACCTATATTCTAACAAACACGCTGTTCATGATCACTTACGGGACAAAGACGAGGAAAATTTCAATTTCAAATCACCCGCCTCGATCCGCCGCGTATCTTTCCCACCAAATTGAGAGCCGCTTGTAAAAGCAATACCATGTAATTCGCCATCGATCTTTCTAAAACGGAGCGTAATGTTACCGCGTGTAATATGATCAAGTCGAAGTACCTGTCCGCTGAGATTGCCAATAATACTGTATTCACTGCTACCGATTAATGGTGATCGAATTTGAGTGAATTGTCCGTTTTGCAAAACCGCATCACCCACACTCCCCGATACTTTCCCAGCCCGATTAATGTCCAATGCGATCGGCAAAAACTTCTGTTGTGTCCAGCTTGAACGAATCTCAGCGCCACCGGTCCATTTGCCAGCGATTCCCATCTTGACCGTATTTAATTTTGCATCCTTGTTGCCTGCCACACATCCGGGCAAAACCAAAACAACCAATATTATTGAGAGCAAACACCATATATTCTCTTTCAACATCCTCAATCTCCGATTCAACTCTTTCCGAAAACGGATGGCGAATATCCGTATAAATCGCAGAACAACAGCAACTCAGATCATGAGCCACTGAAGTGAAGATCGTATGAATACATGTGAGAGTTTAGTTAACCTGAAATGTTGTCACGGTCATAATCGACGGTGAACAGCGTAGGCAACAGATAGTTGTTGTTACGATAAAGGAAGACCTGGCCAGAAAGTGTAAAAACAACCTTGTCGCCAAGCTCCTGGACAATAGTTTCCATACCTTCAAGCTTTTTGCATGGCTGCAAAATCAGCGGGCGTTCGGGGTTCTCTCTTGCGTCGGACTCGAACACAAAAATCTGCAATCCTTCAGGCGACCGAATCAATCTCCCACGGCGATTCACAATAAACGTACCATCCACCAGAAGCGGCGGAGCTTCTTCACCGGGTGCTATACCAAGCACAGACGGATCAATGTTAACTGTAGCGGCAGGCATCGTTGGCGTTTCAGGTAACTCCAAATCAACCTCCGGACGGCGAGATGGCTCTATCACCGGTGGCTTCTTACGCTTGAGCAAAAGCTGACGCATGATCTGATCGGATTCATCCGCAGCCTGTTCGGTTTGCGTTGGCACTGCTTTTTCAGAGGTTGGTTCTGTGGCAGGCGTTTCGGCAGCATCAGATGGCTGAGTTGCTGAAGATTGCGCACCAAGCGGTAAACTCAGTGACAATGTGATCGCAATAAGACTCAAAGTAGACGTGATCCAAAGCAGGGTGCGGTTCATGACGTTCTCCGTAACGCGTGGCAATTCATCAGCAGTATTCTAGGTAAACAGGCCGACAGTGATCTGCCAGCCTGCAAAGATTCATGTCATTTGTCGCAACAAACTTACTCTGTCGCTTCTTCAACAGGCTCTGCGATTTTCTCAAGGGTCACGTCACGGATGATACCCCATGAATGCAGGCGTTTAACCTGCCACCCGCCGAATGGTTCGTACTGCAAATACACTGTGTAAAACTGATCCAACGTATTGCGGCTATAAAGATCAATGTCGACTTCGCCACCAATCCCGCGAACACGCACACCTTTAATCACGATCTCAGTATCCGCTGCGGGTTGGTCTGCCTGCGTCAAGATCTGCTTGATCATCTCTGGTTGCTTCGGCGCGACGGGCTTGGCATCTTTGTCATCAGCATGATCAGTTTCGTTGTAAACATCCTCAGCACCTTCCACGCCTTCAGCATGCTCAGATGCATCTTCACCACTCACTACATCTTCGTGATCAGCTTCGGCAGGTTCAATTTCCGCCGCTGCATCAGTATCTATCACGTCCACCGGCTTCTCAATCAGGATGGTCTTCACTGCCTGACGGGAAAAGACATACTCGCCAAGTTTTTCCTGAACGCCCCAAGCAACTTCGCCTTCGGTGCCTTCGAGTAACACGATTTCCACCGGCCCCTGAATCTGCTTCTGATCAATCATCCCACGAGCTGCAGCTACAACCACCGCACTCACAGCCGGGTTATTGGGATTGTTCGAGGCGATACTACCAGTCTCTTCAGGGATATTTATGTACCCCCCTCTGGAACAAGCACCCAAAGCTAGGCTCAGAATCATCAGAATGCACAATGTCGTCATACGTTTCATGGTCAAATCCCATCGGTGATCGAGTTCTTTAATGGGCATGATTGTAAATCGAACCCGTCAATGCAGCCAGTACGAAATGTGAATCCGGGTGGCAATCGCAAGGATGTGCAAAAAAACCTGTCATACGCCAAGGTATGGCAGGTTCGAGGATTTGTTCGTTTTCTTGCTATTTAGCAGCATCAATCACTCGACTGTGACGCTCTTAGCAAGGTTTCGAGGCTTGTCCACATCATGGCCCCGCAGAACTGCAGCGTGATACGCCAATAACTGCAACGGCACCGAAGTCACCAACGGCTGAAGTGCCTCAGGCACATCCGGCACGTAGAACACACAATCCGGCGAGGCATACTGAGTGATGTCGGTATCACCTTCGGTGGCCACAGCAAGAATCTTGCCGCCGCGGGCGCGGACCTCTTCGATATTGGAGATAACCTTTTCGTACTGCGTGCCCTTAGTGGCGACAAAAACCACAGGCATACCTTCTTCGATCAGGGCAATCGGGCCGTGCTTCATCTCCGCAGCTGGCATCCCCTCGGCATGGATGTATGAGATTTCCTTCAGTTTCAGAGCACCCTCGATGGCAACAGGGTAGTTGTACCCACGCCCAAGGAACAGCCAGTTGTCACGGTCGACGACCTGCTCCACGCTTTTGCGGATGAACTCCGATTGCTCAAGCACTTTTTCTATGTGGCCGGGGATCAGGTCAAGTTGATCGAGATAATGTGCGACCGATTCGTTGGACAGGTGCTTACGCCGACCAATGTAGAGCGCAAGCATGGCCAATACGGTCACTTGCCCGACGAAAGCTTTGGTGGAAGCAACACCGATTTCTGGGCCAACGTGCAGATAGACGCCGGCATCAGTTTCACGGCTGATTGTAGAACCGACCGCATTAACAACACCGAGCGCCATCGCGCCGCGCTCACGTGCCTCACCGAGTGCGGCAAGTGTATCGGCGGTTTCACCGGATTGTGAGACAGCACAGATGATCGTGCCGTCTTCAATGATAGGATTGCGGTAACGGAATTCTGAAGCATACTCACAACGGGCCGGCACGCGTGCCAAGTCCTCAAAGAGATATTCACCAATTAGGCCCGCATGATACGCTGTACCCTGCCCAGTGAGGATGTATCGCTTAGCACGAACGAGTTCACGTTTGAATTCGTCAATGCCGCCAAGGACGATTCGGTTTTCACGCTTGTCGATACGACCGCGTAAACAGTTGCGGATTGAGGTTGGTTGCTCCATGATCTCTTTGAGCATATAGTGCGGGTAGCCGCCCAGCTCGATCTGATCGAGATTCATTTCCAACTCGGTAACTTCATGATCAACCGGTACGTTATCAATCGTGGTCGTGCGGAGTTCAGTCGACCATGGGCCACCCTTCTCAGTTAGCTTGTCCTCGGCACCAGCGCAGAGTTTGACAACTTGATAGTCTTCCAGTGCAAAGACCTGTGTGGTGTGCGACACGATCGCCGAAGCATCTGAAGCAACCACGTAAGCATTGTCTGCAATACCAACAATCAGCGGCGAACCTTTTCTTGCACACACCAATGTGTGCGGCCAAGCATCAACCATCACCGCAATTGCATACGCACCACTAATTTCTTGTAAAGCTCGCTGAACCGCCGATTCAAGATCGCCATCATAAAGTTCCGCAACCAGTTTCGAGATAACTTCGGTATCGGTTTCAGAATAAAAGACATGGCCTTTACCTTCGAGATACTTACGGACTGAAACGTAGTTTTCAATAATGCCATTATGAACAACCGCGACGGTGTGGCCATCTTTGGTCGTACCGACATGTGGGTGCGCGTTTTCAACGGATGGTTCGCCGTGCGTTGCCCAACGTGTGTGTGCAATGCCGATGCTACCGTCGAGTTGACCTTCGTGTTCTTCAACCAACTTCTGCAAGTTTGCCACCCGCCCCACACTGCGCTGCACGTGCAGCTTGCCATCACTCCCCTTAACCGCCATACCTGCCGAGTCATACCCACGGTATTCCAACCGCTTTAAGCCCTCAAGCAAGAGTGGTGCCACTGTTTTACTTCCAACGTATGCTACAATCCCACACATATCTGCTCCTCTCCTTCGTCAATTAAATTGAAGAAGTGTTGTTCAAATTAATATCAATAAATCCGTCCCTAGCAATCCCGCTGCAACAGCAGCAGATCAATCTTAACCGGACACCGGTGTACCTCACAAAACTGTGCTCCCATGCCAATGCAAATCTTCAATGATTGTATGATCAGCCCGTGCGAGCTTTTGTTTCATACGAGCTGGACCATAGATTGAGTTCGATTGGGGGACAAAGTGTGTTAACGCAACTTTCCCGCCAGGATCATCTGGCAGATCAATCTGCCAAAAACCTTGACCAAGCGGGTATTTGCTGCTGGTCAGACACGGCGAGCCTGCATTGAGATACGCCAACTGCCCACGTGCATCACCATTCGGCTGCCCTCGTTCTGCATCAGCAACCCAGTACCACGGCTGATGAATATGTCCGTGGACATAAAGGATCCTGGCCGGGCAATCATCGAGTAACTTTCGCAGAGATCTGTCTTCCGCAAGATTGTGTGTCCAGCTACTCGGCACACCGGGTGGACAGGCTGCAGGATAATGACAGAGCAACACCACCGCATCATCTTTAGTCAAACCACCGAGTTGCATCTCCAAAGCGGTATATTGTTTTTTGCCAAGCGCCCCGCGCGAGAAAAGAATCTGTGGAATCGCCGAGTCAAGCGCGATTAAATGCCAACGATCTGTGAGCCTGCGGTAGTGCGGGAATGAGTCTGGCACGAGCCCCTCAAGCAGTGCCTCGATTCGTTTTTTACGACGAGAGCGAAACGTATATCGATCATGGTTACCTGGTACGATGACGGTTGGAACTTCTTTAGATAACGGCTTGAAGTGATGCGCGACATCATGAAATTCATCTTCAAGTGAGGTCGTGGTGACATCACCTGAACATACAAGCATGTCGGGCTTGGTCTCTTTGATCTTTTCCATCAGTGGTGTGAGCAAGCTGTGGTTAAAACGGTACCGCCTATTGAGTAATAGGTTGGTATGACCGATCACGCGCCTACTAAGCCATTGCTTTGGCTGCAAGTCAAGTTTGTAGAGATGGACATCACCGATGAGAGCTAGCCGCACGTTTACCTCGCGAATCCTGAATGGATGGGGCGCGCAAAATTGACCCCAAGATCTTATCCCTAATGTAACCCTATATCATGACATAAAACAAACGAACCTGTAAGTAAATTCGCGGTTACGATGTGACTTCCGTCAAAATATAACGAATATTAGGCAAATCAATGTCTTACGGCCGGTAAGGGGCGTTTGACATATGAATCTTCCATAACAATCCGGCAATGTAAAAATACAAAACACAGCACCTTTATCGGACTTTATTTTCAAAGCTACTGGCCCTACTAATCAAACGAGAAGTTCAAGGCGATATACTTGAACGGAATATCTGACCTGTGTTGTCTCACCATGCTTCCTCATTTGGAAAGGACAACACTATGAAACGGAACCATCTCAATCTGATCATCGACGCATTACTGGGCGTCCTGTTTTTTACACTGCTGCTGACGGGGTTATTAATTATGTTTATCCTGCCGAGCGGGAGTCGAACGTCTTCAGTCTGGGGCTGGACACGACACGATTGGGGGGAGTTACATTTTTGGATCGCGATTGCCATGGTCGTACTGCTGCTTGCTCATCTCACCTTGCACTGGACATGGTTCTGCACAGTATGCGCGAATATACTTGGTCGTAAGCGTGGGCAGAAACTTGGTAAGAAAAAGTATGTTGCAGGTGTGTTGGCAGTGATGCTGATTGCAGGAGCGATCAGCGCATTTATGTATGCTGCCAATGCGAGTGTCATACCACATCGCAAGCACAGTAACTGGAATAAAACCAATCGGCAACAGGCACTGATAGGGCGGGATCTTGCGGAAAGTGCAACGACAACAAACTCACAACAGCAACGCCTGCGACTAGGGCGTGATATCGATCGTGATTCAGATTGAACAGGTATTGCCTGTAAACCAGCGGTCCTATTGTACACTTAGAGGTTCACTGGATTGATCTTGTGCGCGTTTAGCTTCATCGGGCATGGCTTGAATGGCATCCACACCAGGGCCGTCGGTGCTGTAAAACAACTGTAATACAGCTTGCCAATCGGACATGGTTTTGACTTTGATAAAGGCTTGTTTGATGTCGCCGCCCTGAGGATGGTGGCGAGAGAAACGGATGCCAAACTTGCGCATCATGGCGCCAGCACGGTGTTCGCCGTTGACTTGAACTGAAAGCGTAAAGTGTTCCAACAGCACATCACGTTGCTGGAAAATAGTTGGTCCAAGCGTTGCAGATTCATGATCGCCTTGCTGAATCATGTTAGCTTGCTCGAAGATCCATGGGTTACCAATGCAACCGCGTGCGACAGAAACGATGTCGACACCAGTTTGTTCGATCATGTCGAAAATGTCACGGGCTTGCCAGATGTCACCTGACCCACCTAGAATAAATTTTTGATTGGTCGCGTCTGTGTGCCGAACCGCTTCGTGCTTGTATTGGTCGATGATCGTTTTGAGTGCTGGCCATTTGGAGGGGCCGAGGTATTTTTGCTGCACCGTGCGGCCGTGGATGGTGACGCCACTATAGCCCAGTTCAATCGCGGCTTGCATAATCTTGTGGAAGCCCTGCTCTGCTTCGAGTGAATCATCATATGCACGGCGGAGTTTCACCGTCATCGGCCGATCACTGCCAACAGCATCGGCAACAGCTTTAAGAATCTCAATCGCTTCACCCGGGGCGGAAAGCAGATGTCCGCCACGACATTTCTTTTTGATCTTCTTTACCGGACAAGCCAGATTCACATCGATCACGTCGTAGCCGAGCTGGTGGAGAATTTTTGCGCCTTGAGCAATCTCGTCGGGATGCGAGCCCATGAGCTGGCCGCAGATGGGATGGTCGCCCGACTCGAGTTCGGCGGCTTTGAGGTATTTGCCGCCGGCGAGGAGGAAGTGATCGAGCATGGCCTCGGTGATGCAGTAGGGACAGCCATGTCGGCGGGCGATCATACGCATGGCGTAGTCGGAGTAGCCGGCGAGGCCGGCTTGGTAGAAGGGTTGGCGACTGACCCAGCTTAGTGGGCCGGTGGTGGGAAGAACAGGAAGTTGTGCGTGGGTTGATTGGGTCATGGATTGACTTTTGCGTCTGATCGCGGGATTGAATCAGGCAGGCCAGATGTGGCCGTGGAGTATTTTAACAATCTGTGGGTGAAAACCGAATGCGGTTGCCAGTTTTGCTGATTCCGGGGATGATATGGCCATGAAACGAATGATGACGGCAGGGACGATCCTCTTTCTATTGATTGCGACGGTATTGCTGACAGGCTGCGCCGGTGCCATGATTCCACATGACTATAAGGTCGCATTGTCGAATCTGCCCTACCCTAAAGATGCACCATACGGCAAGAACCCGGACATAGTGGTGGTGCGCGAGGGGACGAACCTGCGGATTGTGAATCGCACGCCTTGGGCTTATCCGGACATGCAGCTCTGGGTGAATCAGCTTTTTGTTTACAACAATCCGTCGGTGAATATCGGAACGAACAACATCGTCCCGTTGCCGGAATGTATCAACTTGTATGAAGAATCGTATCCGGTAGGGACATTTCTTCGACCGGAGCGTGGGTACCCAGTGGTGCTTGCGGAATTGTATGATCCAAAAGCCAAGATGAAGTACCGATTGAATGTGCAACCGGTCCGTGATGATCCGGGGATCTTTTGGTAATACGCATGTGATAGATCAGGCATAAGCGCAGGTGCGTGTATGTTGTTCTGAATATACCGGTGGTAGGGGTAAGAATCCGCCTTGGGATTTACCGCCGATGAGCTACCTTCAACACTTTAGCGGTCTATATTGTGACTGACGCCGCACAACCCGCGTGGCCGCCATACACAACTAGCCGTTTCAAACCTTTCGTCAACAGGAGTACGATGTGGACACGCTTGAACTCTGGAAACGCTACAAAAAATATCTGACCAAATGTCCGGGCCTGAATATCACACTTGATATCTCGCGGATGAATTTTGATGATGCATATCTTCGCAAGATGCAGCCAATGATCGAGAAGGCGTTCAACGATATGGATGCACTCGAAGGCGGCGCGATTGCGAACCCGGATGAAGGACGTATGGTGGGCCACTACTGGCTGCGGAATGCTTCGATTGCACCCAAGGCTGAAATCTGCAAGGAGATTACTGACACGCTTGAAGACGTAATGCAATTCGTGTCAGATGTGCATGGCAAGAAGATTCTCCCACCAACAACGCCGAAGTTTACCGATGTGATTTCGATTGGTATTGGCGGGTCTGCGCTTGGACCGGAATTGATCTCCGACGCATTGGGTGTGAAGCGTGACAAGATGAAGCTGCACTTCATCGACAATACGGATATTGACGGCATCCACCGCGTGATCGATTCGGTCGGCGTAAAGCTGAAGTCAACTTTGGTGCTAGTGATTTCAAAATCAGGCGGTACACCTGAACCCCGCAATGGAATGCTTGAGGTACAGGCCGCGTATGAACGAGCTGGTCTTGATTTTGCGAAACATGCGGTGGCGATCACCGGCAAGGATTCACATCTAGACAAAGTTGCCGTTAGCGAAGGCTGGCTGAAGCGGTTCCCGATGTGGGATTGGGTCGGCGGACGCACGAGTGTGATGGCAACGGTTGGTTTGGTGCCTTGCGCTTTGCAGGGGATCGACATGCGAGCATTGCTTGAGGGCGCGGCCAAGATGGATGAGTTAACTCGCGTGCATGACGTGAAGAAAAATCCTGCGGCCAAGCTGGCTTTGATGTGGTACCACGCTACCGGCGGCAAGGGTGAGAAAGATATGGTGATGCTGCCTTATAAAGATCGCCTGCTGCTCTTGAGTCGATACCTGCAGCAGCTTGTGATGGAATCGCTGGGCAAGAAATTTGATCTTGATGGCAACGTGGTCAATCAGGGCATCGCGGTTTACGGCAACAAAGGCTCGACCGACCAGCATGCATATGTGCAACAGTTACGTGAAGGTGTGAACAATTTCTTTGCGACGTTCATCGTGGTGTTACAAGATACAGCTCGTCCGGGTCGTACACCAGTGGTAGATGTCGAGCCAAACACAACCGCGGGCGACTTCTTGAATGGTTTCTGGCAAGGTACACGGTCGGCGCTATTTGAAGAAGGTCGCGGGTCAATGACAATTACGTGTGACAAGATTGATGCGAAGACGCTTGGTGCGATCATTGCATTGTATGAACGTGCGGTGGGTTACTATGGCACGCTTGTAAACATCAATGCATATCATCAGCCGGGTGTGGAGGCGGGCAAGAAGGCGGCGGCGAGCGTACTAGATCTGCAACACAAAATCATTGCATTCCTGCAGAAAAACAGTGGGCAAACATACAGCATCGAAGAACTGGCGGAAGGCATGGAGAAAGCGGATCAGGTCGAAACAATCTTTCATCTCGTCGAACATATGTCAGCGAATAAGCGACTGATTAAGAAAGCACGAAGCAGTTACAGCTTCCTCGGCTAATCTTGAAGATCGCTCACAACAAACAAAAAGGCTGACAGTGTTCACTGTCAGCCTTTTCTATTACATAGTTAAACCATGGAAATCTATTCCACTGTAGATTGCGCAGTAGGTTCAGCGTTAGCAGGTGAATCTTCTCCGAGTGGGATGATCTGGTTCGTGAGAATTACTGTAACGGGATTGTTCAAGTATTTATTCGCCACAACTTTTAGTTCTTCAGCAGTCATGTTTTGAACGGCTTTAAGGAACTTACGACTACCGGGATCGTTAAGTCCATACAAATCATCAAGTGCAGCATCTGTTGCAAGTGAACTGTTACTCTGCTTGGCGAAGAACTCGTTGGTCAATACTTTCTGTTTGGCCCGTTCGATATCGGCCTCTGTGAAATCGCCGGCCTTTGCACGCTCCACCACACTCATTGCACGACTAATCGCCTCAGTCGCCTGCTGAGGCGAGGTATTAAACTGAATAGCAAAGTAACCCGGCACCAAACCGGTGAGGTTGCCCGCTCCCACAGCATACACGAGACCAGGGCCTTTCCCACGCAACTCTTGCTCAAGCCAACCGGAAGGAAAATCACTCATGACTTTGGTCAGCACCATCATCGCGGGATAATCTGGATTGCTACGAACCATACCCGGCCCAAAACCAATCTGCACAGCGGCGAGTGGTTTTTGTGTTTCGAACTGCTTGATCTGTGATTCGGGCTCCTTTGGCATTGCAGGATCAAAGGCCATGATCGGCTTAGACGGCATTTTCCCAAAGAGTTCTTCCGCTTTGGCTTTCACTTGATCGGGATCAACATCACCGACCACGGCTAGCACAGCATCAGTAGCACCGAGATGCTTAGTGTAAAAATCTTTAAGTTGCTCGGCGGTAAGTTTTTCGACGATATCACGCCGACCATAAGTCGAAACGGCCCACGGGTAGTCGCCAAAGTAAGTTTGACGGAAATCATGACGCAACTCGCCATACCAAGTGTCAGTCTGGCGGTCGATCGCAGCAAGTACACGCGGTTGAAGTTTAAGCCATTCCTGCTCAGGGAAGGAAGGCTCAAGAACGATCTCACTTAGTAAAGTCATGACCTTGGGCCAATCATCACGCAGTGCAGAGGAATTGACATAGCTGGTGTTGCTGCCAGAAGCGGCACCAAGCGAAGCACCAAGACTTTCAACGGTTTGTGAGATCTCCAGCGCGGTCATCTTTGAAGTACCGCGGTTTAACATCATCGCTGCGGCATTAGCAACGCCTTCATGACCAGCTTGCTCGGAAAGCAAACCACCTTTCCAATATAGATTCATCGAAACAGCAGGAACAACCGTACTACGTTGTACGATCACACGTAAACCATTTTCTAGTGTAAATGCCGTTGCCTCATCTACCTCGATCGGTGTGACATGGCCTTTATTCTTGGCGATGTTCTCGATCATCTCTTTCACCACCACGCGGTTGTCAAGATCGATCGGTTCATACACAAGACCTTCCTTCTCCTCTAGCTCTACCATTTCTACAGCAGGTTCTTCCTTCTCTGCATCCTTCGGAGCCGGCTTTAGCAAAACAGTAATCAATCGCTGATCCAGCATGATGCGCTTGGCCGTTTTTTGTAGATCAGCAACGGTCATGTTCTGAATCGCATTAGCATATTTCGGAAGATAATCCGGATCGCTGCTGCCGGTGATATCGCGAGCAAGTGTGGAGGCGATGCCTTGTGCGGTCTGATTGGCCTGCACAACATTGGAAAGCACGATGCGCTTGGCACGAGCGAGTTCTTCATCCGTCACCGGCTGGTCACGAAGCAACGTCACCTGATCCAAAATCGCCTGCTTAACCTGATCAACGGTGTACTGATCGCTCGCGATCTCTGCATCCACACCAAAGAAGCCCGGCCCCCAATTGAAGCTACTATTGTATGCATCGATGCTCGTCACCAGTCGATCCTGATCGCGCACGGTTTGGATCAATCGACTTGCTTCGCCCTGCCCCAAAATGATCGCAAGTAAATCCAGTTCAAAGTCGCCTGGCGCTGCGAGCTGCGTGCCCGGCCAAATAAGTCGCACCTTGGTTCGCTTAATATCAGCCGTGCCCTCAGCAAAGCGCGGCTCGGTGATCTCCTGCTCCACCGGGAATTTCAACTCAGGCAACTTGCCTGCTTTCTGATCCTTCCAAAGCGCCGCAACCTGATCCACAATCTTCTGCGAATCAATGTCGCCTACCACTACGAATAGCATGTTGTTCGGCACGTACATCCGCTTGTAAAAATCATAAATCTCATCGCGGCTGATCTTCAAAAATTCATCGAGATAACCGATAGTTGGGTGCTTGGCGGGGTGATCTTCAAAACGCGCCTTCTGGGTGAGCTTCCAGAAAATGCGGCCGGGCTCACCTTTCCCCATATCAAACTCGCGCTGAATCACATCACGTTCACGAGCATATTCTTCCTGTGTGATTGAACTGTTTTGCATCCAATCGCTGAGAAGGTCCACAGCAGTAGCAGTGTGATCCGAAGTGGTATTGATGTAATAGCGGACTGTATCCAAACTGGTGGCCGCATTGGTTTGCGCACCCATTGAGCCGAGGATGGCAGTGGATTCGATCTCGGGCCGTGTACTGGTGGACCCACCGGAAAGCAGATGTTCGAGGAAGTGCGATAGCCCCGCACCAACGTGTTCCTGCTCGTAGATCGAGCCGGTCTTGATCCAAGTCTGGACAGAGACAACCGGTGCCGTAGGAACTTGCTGCGCGATGACGATCATGCCATTCGGAAGCTCGACCAACAGTCGGTCAGAACGCTCTTGCAACACTTTATAGCCCAATCCATTTTCATCATTCATCTGCATCTCGGCCCTTTCGACCTCCTGATCCTTCACCTTGACCACAGCATGTTCGCTGGGATCCGCCACTACAATATCAGCCCCAGTCGCAGCACGTTTGGATGACGTCCCCGATTTCATGCCAGGCCTGTTGGCATCCTCTTGACCCGCACAGCCTACGATAACAGCCACCAATATGCCCAATACCAAACACCATGTCCGGTAACCTGATCGACTCTGCATCTTGCTTCCTTTCAGCACGTTTCTTCCTGATCTGGATGAAGTCACCCGTCCTCATAACCGATACAACCGTCAGCAGCTTAACGTCCAGTAACGGAGTATGGTTCATGACCCAAGCTATTTCGCTTACCATTCAAGAGCGTCTCGAACGCGAAACAGAGCATTTCGAAGAGCTCTATGCCGCTGAGGCAGCTCGTGGTATCCAGCCCCTGAGCGACTTTGATAAAGTCCGTTATACCAACCCATCAGCCAACACGATATTCCCCCGTGAATATTTTTACCACCTGCTGGCTCCCCTGAAGGGAAAAGACACCCTGGAGATCGCCGCCGGCAACGGAATTGACGCATCCATCTGTGCCCACAACGGCGCCAATGTCCACGCCTACGACCTGTCCAGCGAGTCCATCAAGATGGTCCGCCAGCGGGCAGATGCGAATGGTGTACTGGATCGTCTTCAAACGCAAGTCACCGGACACTTCACCGAAGCGTTCGCCAACCAGACATTTGACCACATTATCGGTTATGCAGCACTGCATCACATCCCCTACCAAGGCATGGCGGAGCAGATTTACGAAAGATTAAAGCCAGGCGGATGTGCCGTGTTTGCAGAGCCCGTGGTCAACAGCAAAGCCCTCCGTGCCCTGCGCGATCTTGTGCCTTACGAGATTTTCGAGAGCACGGATGATGAGGTCCCATGGAACGACCAAACGATCAATGAGTTCGCCAAACCGTTTGATCGTAAGATTCAGAAGGACTTCCAGATCACCTCGCGGCTATGGCCGATGTTCCCGAACAATTGGGCATTGACGGTAGCGCTGCACAAGCTGGATTCATATCTCAAACTTGTGCCGGGCATGCGGCGTTTCGCCACCGTCTCGGTGTTCGCCCTGTACCGCGACCGTTGACCCCTCTTCTCACTCAACAAAACATCACCCCCTGTCATCCGACAGGGTTTTTCATACCTCCCGGAAGTTGCACTGGCGGTGAACATACGTAAAATCTTTATTTCCAACGTGATCCGCGCCTGCCCAAGACGCATCCGCTTCAGCATGACCTGCGAGCCACTCGCTCCCAAGCTAACCAGCGGCTCGATCGCACAATGACAATCAAAAACTCAAGGCTGTTTACAGCTTTGTGCCACCCTAGCTCAGTTGGTAGAGCGAAGCTTTCGTAAAGCTTAGGTCGTCGGTTCGAATCCGATGGGTGGCTTTTCTTTTTAAATCATCATCCCCCCCTTCTCCCTCAGCAGGCCCACAAACCTGCAAGGTTTTCTATGCGCAGTCAATCTCGCATCAAGAAAATGGTTCCTGACACTTTTTCTTGCCCCACTTTTTCTTGCCCACCTTTTCTTGCCTTACTCTTCATTGTTATTGGCACTCTCCATGATTAACTGCTGCATTTTTTTGTTGTACGCGTCAAAATACGCCTTTTCTGAAATGGCAAACAATTTCCCTGATTGAACATTATTCTCAATTAGAAATGTCCTCACGCCATCGCCCTCTATCTCTAATTGATCCTTGGTCAATAAATCGGTTTTGTTATTAGCGAGTATCAGGTATTGCAATTTCCCTTTCAAATAATCTCGAGATGCATCTCCAGAACCTGCCTTACGTGGCCAACCAAGCCCATTTGTGCTCCACAGCCACATTTCTTTTTCTAAAAGATAGACACGATAACCCAGCAATAAACTCAATAGTAACAATAGCATTATGCATATGAAGCATGCTTTAGATTTCACCATCTTTAATGCTCCGCAGTCTTAATAATAAGTGGCCTCAATGAGCTAGCACTCATAATTACAAAGATTTTTGGTAATTAGCTTCTATGGTTTTGCATCAATCAGCTGTGTAGCTTATTCCAATAAAGCTCTGCTTTATATCATCCAGTAAATGTTTATCCAAATACTTTCTAGGATAATCATAAACTAAACGTACCGGGGGATCTCCATCAACAGTAAAAAACCACATTTTGGTATTCAACACAGCATCAACAGGATCCTTACTTCCTTGTCCTAAACGATTGCCAATAATATTATTCTGCACATCCATGAACCCTGGTGTACCATAATTTGTTGGGCCAATTTCACGCGCTTGAAAACCCGCCAATGACTCTTGTGGTGTTTGAGTACCTAACCGTACAGAACGCATATTTGCTAAAGCATGCGCTATAGCATTCATTGGGCCATTATTAGCACCAATGTAGTCTTCGACATTTTTGAACCCTAATTTTCCAGCTTCATTCCTTAGTCTTGGAAGTTCAGATTGTAACTCTGTACGTACATTTCCCAAATGACTATCTGCACTCCATGCAGATATAGCAGCACCTGCGGAAGTACCTGCATACCACCGGCGTAAAAATCTTTTCAAAGGAGGTATTGTAGTAAGGCCCGCAAGTACCACCGAAGCAACCGCAAATGTTATAGCTGTATACGTCATAAGCTCAACATACGTAAACCCTTCTCCCTTTGGATCAATACCCATCACCGGGTTTGCGTGGGTATAGAGGTATTTGTGCAGGGATTGTGGGTCGTTGATATTGCCGGCGAAGGGGTCGAGGCGGTTGAAGCGGCCGGCTGTAGGGTCGTACCAACGGGCGCGGAGGTATTGCAGGCCGGTGGCAGCGTTGGTGTGCTCGCCGGAGTAAAGCAGCGTAGTCATGAGCGCGTTTGCTGCGGCGAGGTTGCCATGATGAAGCTGATTGCCATACGCATCAAAAGCGTAACGCTGAAGCACCGTGGCAAGTTGATCCATGAGTACACGCGTCGAGCCGTGTCCGTCGTAGAAGAGACCGCGGTACAGATCGACCGCACTGCCATCCCATCAAATCAACACCTCCCCGCCACGCTCATCTTCAAGTCCCCCGTCATCGATCCTGCCAGCCAAACCTTCCGCTGTAAATTCAAAATCAACAATAATACAAAATCACAACACCCCGCTGAATTCAATTTCAGAATCGTAAAATAATATGGCAGTTGCAACATAATCAATCAACCACAACAACCTAACTACACCGATCCACAACTACAATTTCGCTTAGCATTTCTCGCAAGGGTGATAGACGACAATACAAATACTCCTCTATCCAGATCGGATCTACCAGGAATTCGAATGCTGCACACACACAATCTTCAATCTCACTGAACTCCTCAAGCGTCTTGCAGCTTTGTCGGATCAAATAGGCAAAGGGCAACTTGGAATGGCGGGATGAATCTCGCGCGGTCAATACCAACTGTGCCTTGGCATTGCGAATCAGCATCCACGCCCACTGAATAACTTTGTTTAATCGCTGAATTGATTCCAAACAGGCTTCAAAAGGTGAAGCGGCAGGTATAGTCTTCAACCATTCACTACAAGCATCTAAGCCACCGTCAGGTAACACTCCATCATGCATGATTGATGCAATCAATGCCATGCAATCGTGGGTAGCTTCCGTCATCTCACATTGCATGCGTGTCGTTGAATGACGGGCCCATGCGGTAACGATAACCCCTTGCATTTGGAAACGCTTGATTTGTTTGATCCAAGCCATCGCATTGTATTGCCGATCTTGGATGGTTGGGAGATTTGTGTCAATCTGGTCCGCACCCTTACTCGCGGTAGCAGCCCAGAGCGGAATACCTGCATCTGAAAACCGCTGAATGTATCTTTGATTAAAATGCTGATCGGTTGTGGCAGGATCGCCTTGATAGCCCCAAACAACCAAATCGGCATCACTACCCAGTTCGTGCAACACCTCATTCTCCCAATGAATCATCATATCGTGCCATAAAAGTGGGCGGATGCCCTGCTGATTGAGGTGATTAAGTAGCGGTTGAACATGCTTTAAGTAAAGCGCGCCATGGCCGTGGGTTTCGGCGTAGGCTGAAGTTTCGGGATTACTGGCAAATTGCCACGCCTCATCACCGCCCAAATGAAAGCGTTTGATACTGGGCATAAGGCGAAGCACATCATCGATCATGCTTTGAACAAACTGGCATGCACCCGGGGCCAGCGGGTTCAGCAGATCAATGGTTTCTGGCTGCTCCCGCAAATGGGCATACTCATCAAATTTAAGAACCATCTCCATATGGCCCATACATTGCACCAGCGGGATGATTTCTAAACCGCGAGCTTGCGTCTCTTGACAAAAAAGTTTGATCTCTTGCTCGGTGTAGCAAGTAGAACTGCGAAACCTTGAATCAACAGTCCACGGGAATTGATCCTCGAACTCCACGAGGATTGCATTGAACCGACATGCAACATAAAGATCAAGCAACTCAACCAACCGCCTGGATGTTGGGGGCATGCCTTTGAGATCGAGGTGGAATGCCCGAATCGGAACTAATGCTTCGCGCGGTTGAAATACTGGCATGTGAAATGATCCAATCGCCTAGGTCAGACCGAGTCTACAAAAACTGACATGTAAGTGCTAAAACCCTGAATCTCTGAAGATGAGAATTAAACATAAGCTCACACCACACCTCATCAAGAAATCTTTATATATTACAAAATATTATTTAAAATGCATTGACATGTCAATATACTCGACTTATTATTCTTATATGTGGTACGTTAGGATCAGCCTGAACGATAAGTATCATAGACCATCTAGATGACATGTTACCCGTCATGAGAGCACCCGAGCCATGAATGCATCTGCAGCCACAGAACATCCCCCAAAACTTCGTGATCAAGCCTACGCCTATATCTGTCAACAGTTTACTGAAGGTAAGTTAAAGGTCGGCAGCCACCTTTCAATCGGTGCCTTAGCGAAGGAGATGGGGATCAGCCGCACACCTGTATCAGAAGCACTGCTTCGAATGCAGATCGAGAACAAGGTTGAGCAAGTGCCTCGCATCGGAACAATCGTTCGGCAACCTTCAGTAAAAGAAGTAGTGGAACTGTATCAAATGCGTGAGCTGGTTGAAGGTCATGCCGCGGCACACGCAGCTAAAACATTCGGTGACGCTGAAATCAAATTACTTGACTCAATCTTAGCTCAGTTCCGTGAACTTTGCGTGCTTGTCCGCAACGAAGATCATCCTGAACTCTCACTAGAAGAAATCCAACAGTATCTGGCAGTTGATGTTGCATTCCATGCTGCCATCCTGCGAGGGACAGACAATCGGTGGATGCGTAAAGCAATTGAAGACGCGCAGGCGTTTTTACTGATTTGCTGTTCGAAGCACCACGTCGAATATGCGTTCAAAAGAATGGCGAGTATTTACCGATCGCACGGCCGAATCCGTAACGCGATAAGGCGCGGTGATGCGGAAGCAGCTGAAGCACTAATGAAAGAGCACATTCATCTTGGTTGCGAAGGTGCGATAAAGTACCTGACAGATCATAAGAACGTCGAAGAATATCTTGACGTTGATTTAGCCAGTTTCATGCCACAGGGATTTGATTCATTAGGCAAAAGAAAACCGAATCTCAAATGATTTACTCTCGGAGCATCGTTGTTCTGAGATGATCTTGTTTTATATATCACGCTGAAGTTGTACCACTCATTTGTCATGGCCAAAACGGTTCGCAATACCGCGTCGTTATCGATGTAGACACATTTATCGCATTCCAAAGGATCAATACGTTAACCTATATCTAATCGGAGTTTGAAATGCCCTCCTCTACCAAGTCAACACAACGAAGCTTCGGATTTACGCTGATTGAATTGCTTGTTGTTATTTCAATCATATCTTTGCTTATATCAATTTTACTCCCGGCGTTATCAAGCGCCCGCGATGCAGCAAAAAACGTTCAATGCCTATCAAATCTTAAATCGCTTGCAACAGCCATGATTGCATATGAGGTAGACAACCGGCGATTACCGATGAACTACCCAGAGTTACGATATAACCTGAATAAGAGCTTTGTTCATTCTCAGTATCATCACACTCAAGTGGCAGACCACGTAGGTAATGATTTACGTCCTCAGTACAAACCGTATATAGATGTCAATTTCATGTCATGCCCATTCGTTGAACCATATGATAAGAGTATCGATGCGATCCCCCTAGGCACAACACGAATCTATGTCGACTACTTCTTCACCAATGGGTTCTATTTCAATCGCAAAAACAATATTTGGGACAAACCCGCTTACTGGAAGAGTTCTGCAGATATTTGGGAGATTGATGGGCGACAAGTCAATACGCTTGTCGGCGATCGGCTTTGGTTCAGCGGCACAGAAATCAATGCAAATCATGTCGGCACAGAGGGCGGTTATAGTCATGTCTACCGCGATGTGAATCTTGGTTCATTCACCGTCAGCAAACATGTAAAATCTACAGTTATTGACTCTCGCGACAATCTTACAGCCAACTATGCAAGTATAGATGGCAGTGCAGCAACGTATAAAGGGAATAGTGAAGATCTGTTTGACGCACAGGTACCAAACTCCTCAACACGTAGCTATCGCATGCCGTTTGTTAGATAATCAAAACACTAAAATCATTCGTTTCATAATATATATCCATGTCATTTAGGATTTTGTTTCATGATGATCTCATACAGTTCAACATCACCTTCAAAAACATTCGTTTTTCGTGCACAACAACCGTTGTCTATGGGCATGATCTATATTGCGATGCTCACATGGCTGCTATGTGCGCCAACCGCTTCGGGTGCTGTCGCCGCTTTTGAATCCTTTACATACAAGACTAATCATCTGAATGGCCAAGGCGAGATTGAACGTGATGGCTGGGCGGGGAAATGGAATGGCAAAGGGTTTACTGTCCGCAATGGTAAGTTGCACGGACAAGGGCACGTACGACGAAAATTGATCTCAACACTTGAATTTGGACTCGACAGTGAGTGGTATTTCCGTTTGGATTTTCAGCGCGACGGCTTATCAAGCACCTCCTCCGATTACTGTGCTCTCATGCTCACCAATCGTGACAGTAAGATTGATTGTACTCCCTTCATCATGGGCATCACCAGCGCAGAAAAGTTTTATGCCGGTGCTGGCGTGAGCAAAAAGCAAGTAACAGTATTTGGTAAACCCAAAGAGGGTCAATCCTATACCATGATTGCCCGACTCAAAACGCGCAACAAGGAAAAAGATGAACTAGAAGTTTGGGTATTTCCTTCAGACCAACCGTTACCTGATGCACCACCCTCTAAACCAGCGACCCATCTTAGCTCAGACTATAGTGGCCGCACCAGTATGCTTGAACTTCGTACTGGCAATGCGAAGGGCTATAACGCCACCATTAACCAATTAATCATCGGTGACACATGGCAAGATGTGATACAAACCAATCCTAAATCGTTTATGTTTGAGCAAATATTCAAGCGATTCAAACCACTTATGATTTCGGAATATGGCACGCACATGCTACCTGCACGCTGGAGTAATATTTGCCTCGTAAAGTGGGATCAAGAGGACTGGCAAATCCTAAGCAATGACAATCAGGACTGGACCCCTGCCCGACAAGTCCTTTACTCGCAAGTCGATGATCAGGTACGTGCGCAGTCACACCCGAAAACAAATATACAAACACCGTTGTTTGATAGCGGGCGCACGGTTGATCTTGATTTACCGCAGGAGCAGCTCCAGATAATCCCACGTCCGGGCGGTGGACATGACATGATCGCCTTAAATTCAATGACATATTTGCCGCTAGATAAAAAACCATATAAAGCAGCTGACATTATGGCGGCAAGCTATAAAACAACGCCACTGACGTTTCCCAACAGCGGCGCGTTCAAGTATGTTGCCGATGCAGATGGCGACGGAGTAGTGGATTTACTGGTTGGCAAACGCAAGGAAAACCGCTGGAACTACTGGCGTGAAACGGGCTGGCCTTGGCAACGACCAAGACAACAGTTGCTCGGACCGGACCGTGATGCGGCGGTGAATGAAAATGTGCGTGGCTATGATGTCGCGGGCAATTGGCTCGGCAGCAAGGTAACGCAGGAACTTATGTGGGCTAAAGGAAAGCGCGTCAATGGCAAACTACGTTTTGGCGAGTTGAAGCCGGTGTATGCTGGACGGGACGATTTTCCGGCACTATGGCGGAATTACAGTTGGCGTTTATCACCTGGCTTGATTGAACTTAATGGACAGCGATATATCGTGATGTTGTCAGCGATAGATCAGGTGTTAGCAGCTCCCATACTGACATCAGATGATGGCGAGTTGCGAATCGGTAAGGCGGAGCCTTTGCTTGCGCCAAACGCAAAGAAACACTCATTGACTCTTGATATTATCTTCGGCATCGTTGATTTTGACAATGATGGCGTAGATGAAATCATCGTTGGTGGTGGCGGTAGCGGCATGGTTACCGCGCTGAAAGGTGATGTAGTTGGCGCGTTTCAAGCACACGTAATCCATATGGTCGGTGGCATGATGGCTGGCGGCACAATGACGATCCCGACCTACGGCGACTGGAATAACGATGGTCACAACGACATCATTATCGGTGATGGACAAGGGCTATTTACACTATATCCAGGCACAAACGATCCATTGGTGTTTGAGGGTGGTCGCTTATTGCGCGACTCAGAAGATCGTGTAGTCAAGCATTATGGCACACGCAACATTCAAGGTCCCAACGAGGTTGGTTGGGGCTACACGCAACCGATGATGTTTGACTGGGATCAAGACGGACAGCAGGACATGATCACAAACGATAATAATGCAACCTATCAATTGTTTAAGCGTATCTCCCCAAGTAATCCTGCCCAAGTTGATAACACCCAACGTTTCACGCATAACAATATCAAGCTACCGGTTGCGTGGCGGTCGCGCCCTGCCGTCATACCGGGTAAGTATCAACTAGCAGATGACCCGCGTCCTATACTGCTCTACCTTGACATTGATCAACTTATGACGTTCGGTATCCCATCTGAAACAGGCAGTACTGAAATTACAACCATAATCCATCCTACGTATGTCGATGGAGAAAAAATTCAACTCGCATGGTGGGGCGGCCTATCAGGTCGTGTCACATTTAATGTCGAGGATTGGGACGAAGATGGCAAATGGGATGTCGTATTTGATGCGCAGCCAGAAAATTCTACGGCCTTCTATCATAAACCAAAATGGCTACGTAATTGGCGGTACATCAACACACATTCCCCGTTCTGGCTTAAGAATGTCGGCACCAATGCAGAACCTATTTTTGAGCGTGCCCGTGCGATTCGGCATGTGGATAACACTGTCATTCGCGCTGAAGGACACGGCTGTAACATCAGCACTGCAGATCTGAACGGCGATGGAAAACAGCTTGATCTGATCATCGGAGATGGCCCGGGATTTCTTTACTATCTCATGCATAACGATCTTTATTGGAAAGAACAGCCTTCAACAAAATAAGCTTGCATATCGGCAGCTGAATTCTTCACCAAGACCAAGCATATATTGCATGAACGTTTAAGAACGCTTTATATTTTACTTGTAACGCTAACGTCGGCAGAGCAAGTTCGAGGAATCTATGAAATGAGAAAGGTATTGCACTATGATGAAATTACTGTCAACAGGCGCCATGCTGTCGTCGGTTATACTGATCAGCACACAGACAAACGCTGGTATCATTGCACAAGATAGTTTTAGTGTCAATGATTACACTGCTGGTAATATTAAAAACCAGAATCCCGCAACCCCCGGTTTTAGCGGCGACTGGGACACAACCACTTCAGGCTACCATTCCCAAAATTCGACGAGTTATACCGCTGCGATCCCCAATATAGCAGGCTATATTCACTTTCCTGGCGGTTCGTCGCCGGCAGATCGACAAGCAACACGTTCACTTACAAGTTATGTTGGATCCGGCACTTACTATTTCAGCTTTGTCTCAATTCGCCGCGGCTGGGGCACCGAAGACACATATGCCAACGGCACAAAGAAGGAAGTTTCAATAGGCTTTTCAAATACCGGCAACACTGAGCAAGTTGGCATCGGATATGCCTTCCGCAATGACGATAGCAGCACCGTGCACCCGAGTCTGGTCATTAAAGCTGGTGGGCAGAACGTGCTTGCAAGTATCGGCGAATCAAATTTCAATGATGTTCTAACCACGGTTATGAAACTTGAACTTGATGTGAGCGGCTCGCAAGACCGCCTTAGTTGGTATGTTGCTAATGGTGTCGCTGATTTCTCGACCGAGGCAAATGCCAATCTAAATGCCACTACAAAAGGCACACTGGAAACAGACATTTTATCAAGCGCAACATCATTATCACAATTGCTGCTGCGCAGCCCAGATCGCTCAGGCCAAGTGAACTGGGATGAAGCTGCGTTCACAACCACATGGGCTGAAGCTGTCGGTGAACCGGTTCCAGAGCCCGCTTCATTTGCGATGCTTGGCCTTGGAGCTTTGCTTGGCATACGTCGCGGCAAGCAAAAAATTGCATAAGGCCACCATCTTGAAGACCATTATGTAACACATAACGCCTATATGTTGCTTGGCATGTGATGTGTCAGGCAACTTTTCTATACACGATCAATTTGAATCGCCACGAACATAGATTCTACAGGAGCACATGTAGTGCTAAGCTTCGATCAATTCATCCACTTCTCACATCGCATGACTACCATTGCCAATACTGGAGATGGCTTTAAACTTTCAATGATTGATGGGGGTGTGATTGTGTTGTACTTGCTGCTCATGGCAGCAATGGGATTGTATTTCTCAAAAAAAAATACCGATACTGAACAGTACTTTGTCGGTGGTAGATCATTCGGTGGCTGGATCATCGGCTTATCATTGGTTGGTACATCAATCAGTTCCGTCACATTCCTGTCCTTCCCTGCTGATGCTTATAAAACTGCATGGCTACGCTACATCCCTTCGCTGATGATGCCTATTGCAGTGGTGATAGCGATTTTCTTTTTCCTACCGTTCTTTCGCCGGGCAAATATTACCTCAGCCTATGAGTATCTCGAAGATCGATTCGGGCCATCGATCCGATCATACGGCGCATTTGCCTTTGTCGTCGGCCAACTCTTCCGTGTATCAATCATCCTATACCTTGTAAGTTTGCTCATTACAGAAATAACGGGGCTTCCGCCGTGGGCTTGTATCTTGATTGGTGGCCTCTTCGTAGCCTTCTACACCATTATCGGCGGCATCGATGCGGTCATTTGGACCGATGTCATCCAAACCATCGTACTCGTCGCTGGCGGATTGATCTGCATTGCCATTATTCTCACACACATTGATGGCGGCCTTGGTGAAGTACTTTCTGTAGCATGGCAAGACAACAAATTCGCCATGGCGGATCTTGAAAACGGAAAATTGGTAAGAAAAAATTGGGGATTCGCGCTGAACGACAAAACCGTGTTCATGATGTTACTCGTCGGACTATTCGGTTGGCTCACTGGATATGCAGGCGACCAGAATATTGTCCAACGATACTGTGCATCTAAAAGTGAGAAAGAAGCTCGCAAAGCAATGATCGTTTGCGTCTGCTCATCATTACCAATCTGGGCATTCTTTATGTTTCTTGGAACAGCTCTCTATGTATTCTTTAAAAAGAACGGTGACGAGTATGCCGCCCAAGTACTCACAGGCGCGAATAACCTTAAAGCAGAAAGCATCCTGCCTTATTTTATGATGAATTATTTGCCAACGGGTATTTCAGGTATTGTGATCGCCGCAGCCATGGCGGCAGCCATGTCGTCACTTGATTCATCGATCAACGCTATCTCAACTGTGGTGGTAACTGATTTCTATAAGCGTTATTTCGCCAAAGGTCAGCCAGACAAGCACTATCTTCATGTGGCATGGATCATCGCCTGCGCGGCTGGCACCCTTATGATTGGTGGCGCGATTGCGCTCGCCAGTGTGGAATCTAAAACTCTCCAAGACACCGCAACAATTATTGGATCACTACTTGGAGCAGGATTGTTTGGCCTTTTTGCTATCGGATTTTTCACCCGATTGGGGGATGCGCGTGCCATCTGGATCGGCATTCTATTCACCGTCATTTTCACAGGCTGGACAATCATCGCTAAGTACCCACCGGAGCATCTGGCAGATAAGCACAAGCTTATCCAGCTGATTTATGCCGTTCCGTTTGATCTTTATTACACCGGCATGATCGGCAACGCGATCATGTTTTTCGCCGGTGTCCTGGCTGGATCAATACTGAGTACCAAGAAGAACCTCACAAATCTGACCGTATGGGATCTGAAATCATCGCCTCAGATTGATACAGATACCGAAGTTCAGCCAGAGATTGCCGGTAAACATCACTAAATTTACATTATAGCTTGGCTCAACTCTCACTTAATCCGAATACTTTACCCAGTTTAACACCTCAAGTGCGCCTACACGTTTCCAACACGCCTCCTTTTAGACTCTGAACACCATTATTGCTTATATGACTTTATTGACTAATATTTGTTGCGCAAACAGGATTTATACAGTCATTTTGACGATTCAGAAGCTAGGTCGTAAAGACTCTGGCCCGCACCGGGTCATATTGCTTGACCCAAGAGGCCCGGGAGGAGACTGAATCATGTGTGGTTTTGTTGGTATCACATGGCGCAACCAAGAATTGATTGCGAACATGTCCTCACTATTACAACACCGCGGCCCTGACGATGTTGGTTCATATGTAGATAATCACATTTCGCTCGGACACCGCCGTCTATCTGTCATCGATCTCCGTGCTCATGGCCGCCAACCTATGTCCAGTATCGATGACGACATCGTTGTTGCTTACAATGGCGAAATCTACAATTTTCGAGAATTGCGAGAAAAGCTCACCGCACTCGGTCACCAATTTCAAACAAGCACCGACACCGAGGTAATCATCCATAGCTATCGTGAATACGGACCCGACTTGCTCACGCATCTCAACGGCATGTTTGCCTTCTGTATCTACGACCGCCGAGATCAATCCTTTTTCATCGCACGCGACCGTATCGGCATCAAACCGCTGTACTATTCTATTTTACAGTTAGACGGGCAAACACATCTTGCATTTGCCTCTGAAATGAAAGCGTTACTTGCATGCGATCAAATTTCCCGTGACATCAATCCGCAATCGCTGTATCAATACATTGGGTACGAGTTCACCTCAGCGCCTAATACAATCTTCAAACACATTCAAAAGCTCCCGCCAGCATGCTATATGACATTCAAAACGGGAGAGCAACCAAAAATCACGACGTACTGGGACATGCAAATGTCTCCAATAAATCTACCACTTCCAGAGTACGAAACACGACTTAGAGAATCACTTGAAGCATCTGTTAAACGTCGTCTCGTCAGTGATGTACCTGTGGGCGTTTTTCTGTCCGGGGGCCTGGACTCCTCCACACTTGTCTCAATGATGCATCGCTGCAATAAGGGCGAAAAAATACAAACATTTTCGTTATTCTATGAGGATCAATCGTTCAGCGAGTTGGAGTATGCACGACATGTGGCAAAACAATTCGGCACTGATCACCACGAAATCAAGATTGATCCGCTCTCACCTGAAACCATCGAGCGTACCGTTTGGCATCTTGATGAACCTATGACCGATCTCTCTGCAGTCCCGTTCTTTTTGTTATGTGAAAAGGTGCGACAGTATATCACCGTCTGTCTTTCTGGCGAAGGATGCGATGAACTGCTTTGTGGCTACGACCGTTTCAAAGCAAGCAAGATGCATCAGTACTTCCGCTTGATCCCATCCTTCCTGCGCAAACAGTTTTTGTCGCCCATTATTGACCGCCTGCCGGACCAGCCACAGAAGAAAGGCGCGATCAATATGCTCAAACGATTCATCGAGGGAGGGAATCTCCCCGAAGCTGGTGAACATATGCGATGGCAGTATTTCTCTAACCCTAGGTTAGATCGCCAACTCTACCAACAACAATTCCTGAATGATGTTGATCGCAATCCATTTATGCCGATCGAAAGAATGCTTAATGGCCACCAGTTTCCCGATCGCATCGCTCGTGAAATCTATCTCGACACCCGCTATACCATGACTTCATCGCTCCTCCGCAAAGTCGATAAAATGTCGATGGCTCACGGGCTCGAAGTACGCGTCCCATTCCTCGACCACACCTTTGTAGAAGAATGCTCACGGATCCCCAGCAAATACAAACTCAAAGGCTTCACCACCAAAGCCATCTTCCGCTCCGCGATGGCGGGCATCCTCCCAGATCGCATACGTACTCGTGGCAAGCAGGGCTATTCACTGCCAATCAAGAACTGGCTCCGTGGTCCACTCAAAGATTACATGATCGAAACGCTCAGCTCATCTGAAATCATCAATACCTACTTCAACACCGACTACATCAACACGTTGATTCGAGAACACCTCGATCTCAAAGCAAACCACAACCACATCCTTTGGGCTTTGATCAACCTCGCAGTCTGGCATAAACAACTCGATTTCGCAGGCCGACCATTCAATCAACCTTCTCTGATAACACCAAATATACCCACAAAAGCGGCTACTGCAGTCAATATGGCCTAGCCTAACCCACTATCACCGAAGTATTTCCACATCCCCTGCCCCACAGCGTTGCCCTTGCCGCCGCCAGAAAATTCGGTAAGATATTCGCTCTCCCACATGGAGATGCCACCCTAGCTCAATTGGCAGAGCAGCGGTTTTGTAAACCGCAGGTTGCAGGTTCGATTCCTGTGGGTGGCTTTTTTCATATCTGCATTTTCTGCATCAACTTACAGTTGAAAACAACGCGACCGCCTTTCCGCGGCAAGCGTGGAAAACCCCGTTTACGCTTGCGTTACGCTTGCCGACGCTTGCCCCCAACGGTACTCGCTTGCCGATCTCGGAAGCGTTTGGTTTGCGTGCTGCTATACAGCGAGTTGGCGTGTTCGTGGACACCCCTACCCCAGAAATGGCACTCAGTGAACGAGGTGCGACGCTGTGCGCATTGCCCGATTCAGGGCGGACGTGGGTCGGCTAGAGGCTCGATGGGCTACTGTGTGACACCTCGTGCCAGCAAATGGAGATGCACCAAAACGTCTAACCAATGAATAGGCTCTTTGGGATTCCGGAAACGAAGGACAAAAAAAGCCGCGATGCGATTATGCAAAGCGGCTATGTGCTTCAATTCTTGATCGGGGCTGCAAGCCGTTATCAGGCTGAGCGCTTCTCAGAAGTTCTTTTAGAAGTACGACGACCTTCGCGAAGGAACAAGGCAAGACTGCCTAGTCCAAGCAATGCGAGCGAAGCTGGCTCAGGAATGGCTGTGGTGTACAGTGCGATGTCATTACCGTCGCCAGCTTGGTAGGTAATGAACAGGTCGATACCGCCTAAGGTGCTGACCAAGGCGCCTTCGGTCAGGCCTCCAAACTCACCGAAACGGATACCTTTAATGTCGACGATGTCGAACTGCTGATCGAAGTCGAGAGTGAATCCGTCAATAAGCGAGACATCGAGTGAGCCAGGATAAAGCCACGCATTGCCGAGAACAGATAAGACATCGTATTCGGCGCCTGTAATCAAACCGCCGAGTTCGACTTCAAAGGTTGAACCTGATTCCAGAATAACATTCTTGACTGTAAGCTCACCGGCTGATGCACCGGGAGTGAGCTTCGCACCATCGCCAATAAACAGGTCACCGCTGATTGCCCCATTGCCGCCGAGTGCGCTACCTCCATACATAACATTGACTGCACCGGTACCGGTTGCCGAACCACTCGTATTATTGACAAGCAGCGTGCCTCCCGTGACAACAGTTCCACCGCTGTAAGTATTAGCACCGGTTATTTCAAAGGTACCGCTGCCCGCTTTTGTGAGCCGTCCATCTCCTTCAGCTGCATCTTCGATCAGTCCACCAAACGTCGAGCTACCATTGTTAACACCAACAGCTAATGCGGTGAGGCCGGAAATACTGATCGTCGGCATTTCACCATCGAAGCTGGTCAGTTGATCCGTCCAGAATGAACCACCATTATCAACGGTGATACTACTTGTTGATGACATAAAGTTGGTCGCACCTGCAATCGCAACGACGGCGTTATCCGTGACAGTTAGTATGCCCGTACCACCGCGATTGTTGGTGCTGAAACCACCCAGATCTAATGTATTACCGGAAAGTCGGCTGTCAGTACCTTCTACCAAGACATCTGCAGAAACTGCATCTGTCGCAGCAAAGATAATACGGTCTGCCGAAGCCGTGCCTCCGCTTTGCACCGTCATACTACTACCATGAGAAAAACCAACCAGTAATATCTCCTCCAAATCCAGTGCCGCGCCATCTTCAACTGTGATGTTGCCTAAGACACCGTTGTCACCGCTACCTTCTAATCGCCATCCAGACAGTGATGTATCTTCACCGGTGATGGTAAGCTGACTGGAAACATATCCCTGAGTATTGGCCTGCAACCGAACGTCTGCACCATTCTGAATGGTAATATCACCATCTCTTGCGACCAGTGCTCTTTTGGTAGTATTTAACGATTGGGTGCTGGTGAGATCGATACGTGCCCCATCAATCACGACGCTGCCATCTTCGGAGAAGAGTGAACCAAAGTTTGAAGGGGTTGCATCGGTGCCACCTGTGAGGGTGAAAGTACCGGTGCCTGTTTTTCTCAACCTTCCGGGTTCAGCGCCGCCTGCATCTAATATAAAGCCACTGTATGTGGAACTCCCATTATTCGTCCCAACAGTCAGCGCGTCATTGCCAGAGATAGAGATGGTTGGCGTCGTGCCATTCAGGTTCGAAAGTTCGTCGGTTTCAAACACCCCGCCATTAATGGTGAGTTTGCTGGAAGATGTAAAGAATCGAGTTAGGCCTACGACCTGAATATCAGCCCCGTTATCAACCGTCAGCACACCCGTACCGCCCAAGGAGCTTGACGTTTGCCCCCCCAAGAACAGATCGCTGGTCAACGACAACTGTGTGCCGGAACCAGTTACCAAGGCGTTTGCATATCCACCATCAAGGATCGAAAGCATCATACGGTTTGCGGTGACTGTTGCACCATCTCGCACAATGATTTCGCCATGACCCAGCGACCCGGTGACCAAGGTTTCAGCAAGATCCAGTGAAGCCCCATCCTGTACGATCAGATGACCGACACTGGAGTCCGCATCTCCCACATAGAAAGATGCATCGCCAGTGAATGAAGTGTTGTCGCCGGTGATGGTGATGGTGTTTCGGTCAACGACGGTTGCACTGACTTGAACATTCGCGCCGTTCTGAATGGTGATACTGCCACCGTCAGCTAATAGTCCAGCCGTCGCCGAGCCTTCTCTGGTGGTGTTGATGTGAGCCCCATCAAGAATAAGGTCACCGCCGTCAGACGCAAGATAACCAACACTTGAAGGAGCAACATTGGTACCGCCAGTGAAAGTTAACGTGCCATTACCGTCGTAGATGAGGAGTGTGTCACTATCACCGGTAATCGTGCCGGAGTATGTGGCACTGCTACCGTTATTCATACCAAGATGTAAGTTGCTTGCCATCGCGATGTCATTGGCAATCTCCACGCCATCAGCGAATTCGATGGTTGGGCTACTATCTGTGCCTGCGACCCCAATGATCCCGGTACCTGCGGCATTGTCGCTGCCAAGAATGAGTTTTCCATCAATGATGGATGTACCACCTGAGTAAGTATTGTCGCCCAAAAGCGATAGCGTGCCCGCTCCAAACTTTCTCAAACTGGAATTGCCAGCGACCTCACCCTTGACCTGAAGTAGCGGATTACCGATGGTCCAGTCACCATTATTGCCTAGGATCATGGTATTTCGGATGGTGTGGGTTGCTGTTCCGGTGGTCGTGATGTCGCCGGTCGTGAGCGTCAACTTGTCTGTATTGACTGAGCCGAGCAGGGTGTAATCGTGAATACCTTCGAAAAGAATTGATTTTACCGTACGATTGCCGTCGAGTTCGACGTCAGTGATTCCTGAGGGGTTGCCGGGACTATTATCAACGAAGACAATCTTGTCATTGTCATCGGGTACGCCATTTGGGGACCAGTTGCCAGATGTGCCCCAGAACTCGTTAACATCACCTTCCCAAGTGAAGGTAGCTGCCGATGCAGAGATTCCGGAAAGATGAATTGTACCAAAGGTGATAAGTGCGAGCGTTACGGGAAGCGCGAAGGCCGATTGAACAGGCAACTTCATCTATCTATTCTCCTCTCAACTCATATCAATAAATGGTCAGACCTAGTAGTTTAACGCATATCGGACTCTCATATTGCATGGCAATTTTATTAGAAATAGATATTGCAAACCTGCGATTCTATACGCCGCAGTTTTAACACCACGTTTTAGAATCAAAGGCCAGAGGCTCGGTTACACACTCATTTGTATTCCAACGATACTTCTTTCAGACTCAGATCACAGCATGTTGTTTATTGAAAATATCGCATGTATAAACACCCTGCTGCGGCGGTCAGGTTTGAACCAGTACTGTCGTTGTCAAAAAGCACGTAGACGTTGTGCCCCTTGAAAGATCCGACCCACTCGTTCTTGAAGATCGCCGCACCCGGTACGCCTACGACGATGGCGTTCTTAAACTCAGCCACTTTTCGAACGGTCGACTCCATTGCCAACTTGTCCCACTCACCTTCGCAGACGAAGACCACAGAGGGCTTCTTACGCTTTGCCAGTTTCTCGCCGCCGAACAGCACAAGCTCTTGGCCTGCGCTACCGCGCATTTCGCCTGTGCGACTGTTCCATCGCCGAAGGTCGTTTAGTTTGCCCTTCACGTCGTACGTCGGAAACAGCCAGTCGTCACCGGCTTTCACGAGGAGATTCCGCCTCAGTGTGTCTGCCGGGATGCCGCGTTGCTTCGAGAGATTGTCATAGCCGCGATTGGTCGTCTCCTCCAGACGCAACTCGTGTAGTTGTTCAAGGAACTGCTCGACGTAGCCTTTGCGTGGTTCACCATCGTCGTCCTGACAGACCTTGCAGTCCCAGCCGCCGTTCTCCGGGTTGACGTAGAAGTGGTTGGACTTGCCGCAGAAGAGGCAGTTGCCTTGGAGCTGGCCGCCAGTGGCTCCCGACAGTTCGATTTCGCCAAGGGTTTCGTAAAGGTTTTGTAATGGTGTTTTAGTTAACATAGCCGTCCTGGCCTTTCTGCACTGGATGGTTTTGAATTTTGTCGAGTGCCCGCTTTTGCTTTGCTGACCCCAGTGCGAGACAGCAAAGCGAAGACCTCAACATCCGTAAAAAAAAGCGCAAAATGGCCATGTGTTTCAATTCTTATGCAATGTCCAATCGTTAGGCTGAACGCTTCTCCGACGTTCTTTCTGCAGTACAGCGATTGCCCCCCCGGAGTACCAAAGCAAGACCACCAAGTCCGAGCAGCACGAAAGTAGCAGGTTCAGGAATAGCAGCCGTATACAGTGCGATGTCGTTGCCGTCGCCTGCCTGATAAGTAATGTATAGATCGATACCATTGAAGCTGTTGACCAATGCACCTTCGGTCAGACCATCAAACTCACCGTAGCGGACGCCGCTGATGTCCATGATGTTGAACTGTTGATTAAAGCCGAGCGTGAATCCATTGATCAAGGAGACTTCAAGTAATGGGCCGCTTTCTAAAATAGCATCACCAAGTACCGACAGGACATCGTATTCTGTGCCAGCTAATAGCCCGCCAAGTTCGACTTCAAAGATCGTGTCATCATCGTAGAATTCGATCCCTCCGATTGTGAGATGCCCAGCCGATTGGCCGGGTGCGAGTACAGCACCATCATACAGATAGACACGGCCAGAGATCGAACCGTTACCGCCAAGAACGCTGCTATCAAAAACACTAACGTGCCCACGCCCAGTTGCTGAGCCGGTTGTATTGTTTGCTAAGAGTGTGCCGTTGTAGACCCAAGTTCCACCGCTATAGCTGTTGTTATTGGTAAAGGTTAAAGTGCCGCTGCCGTATTGGGTCACATCACCTGATCCGCTGATCACGCCATCGTGTGTGATTTCATTTGAACGATAGAATTCAAGTGAAGCATGGGTAACGATGTCACCTTGAATTGAGCCTGTCGTACCACCGTTGCCGACTTGAAATAACCCAGCATTGATGATGGTACCGCCCGTGTGAGTCATATCGCCAGTTAAAGTGAAAATACTTCTGCCACCAGTTTTAATAAATTCGCCGGGCCCATCTGTTGAATCTTGAATCAAACCGCCGAACGTGGAACTACCGTTATTGATGCCGACGGTCAAAGTGTTATCGCCGGAAATGCTGATGGTTTCACTACCGGTTAATTGGTCAACCTCAACGACACCATCATTAATGACGAGATGGCCGCCTTGAATCTCAAGCCTGTTGATGCTTGATGGGCTGCCTGCTGTGCCACCGGTCATGGTGAAGGTACCACTGCCAGTTTTAGTAAGCGTACTTGTACCGTCTGCATCATGAAACAGACCTTGGTAGGTAGAACTGCCGTTGTTTGTGCCAACAACCAAAGTACCATAGCTTGAGATGCTGATGGTCGGTATTGAGGCATCATTCACGATCAATTGATCAGTTTTGAAAGTACCGCCGTCAATTGTGAAGCCCTCTGGGGTCCCTACTTTGGTGTAGCCTGTGACTTCAACCTCGCCGCCGTCATTTACGGCGAGTCCGCTATCATCGTACAGGAACAGGTTGCTATTGATTGTCAATTTACTGTCGCTGCCCGTGACCAAACCTGTGCTTGTTCCTTTTATTATAAATCGTCCTGTCGATAATTTGCCTCTGCTTTGTACGCTTATATGGCCTGGCCCATAAGACCCAATGGTAAAGAAGCCACCGATGTTCACTTCAGCATCATCTTCCACCACAAACCTTTTCTCAGTGGAGTGCGTGCTCACGTACATTTGATCACCGGTCAGTAACGTGCCACGACCGGTCACGGTCAATGCATTATGAATCCGCGAGGCACCAATGTATGAAACATTCGCGCCGTTTTGGATCGTCATGTCGCCGTATCTGGTGACCAGTCTGGCTTCTGACGTATTAGCAGTCAGGTTGATATTTGCGTCATCAACAACAAGATGACCTCCGTCAGACAGAAGGCGGCCAAAGTTCGAATCGCCGGTTAGCGTCAGGGTGCCTGAGCCAAATTGATAGACATCTCCCAGTCCGCTTAGTACACCGTGATAAGTGATGTCATCAGAGCGATTGAATTCAAGCGTGGCATGATTTTCAATATTGCCCGAAATCCAGCCGGTTGTGCCGCCGTTACCGATTTGCAGCGTGCCGCTTTCAATGATGGTGTTGCCGAGATAAATGTTGTTGCCGATGAGGGCGAGTGATTCATCACCGTTGTAGATCAGGTTTGCACCGCTGTCGCCGGAGATGACACCGGAGTGATAGGTGACGTCCCGCTTGCCTTCAGGAGTGAAAATATACAGATCACTGAGCAGCTTGATATCGTTGGCGATATTGACGCCGTTAGCAAATTTTAATGTCGGGGTGTCGTCCGCGCCCTGCACGGTGATAAGTCCTGTGCCTAGGGCGTTGTTGCTGTTGAGCTGCAATGTCCCTTCGTTAAGGAACGTCCCGCCACTGTAGGTATTGTCGCCGGTTAGGGCGAGTGTGCCGCTGCCGGTCTTGGCCAGACTGTGACTGCCGCTGATTGTGTTGGTAACTTGGAACAAAGGTGTGTCGATGGACCAGATGCCGTCACTACCCAGATTAATGTAATACTTGATGGTGTGTGTTGCCGCCCCGGTGGCAGTGAGGTTGCCATTAGCGAGGGTCAGCGTGTCGATTGTCGAAAAATGTGCCAAGTGGTAATCGCTATTGCCGCCAAAGATCAGTTCCCGGATGGTGCGATCGCCGTTCAGATAGACATAATTATTAATCGACGCGCCTTCAAAGACGACGATATCATCGCTATCAGGCACATCTTCAGCAGGCTCACCGTCAACGCGCCAATTGCTGGCGAACGTCCAAATATAGTGTGTGTCGCCTTCCCATGTGTATGTGGCCGCCGAGGCGGGCAATATTGTGAAACAGGTTAAACCGGAAGTTATAAATGCAAGTGCTGCAGGTAGCACCATAGCTGATTGAACGCGTCGTTTCATCTTTCTCTCTCCTCAATCAAGATGTACTGACTAAGTTTGTAGGACAAGCTCAATATGCATCCAAATACACGAGATACATAATTTATATTTTGGCCATGGTTTAGTTGCGAAGCCGCAATATCGGCCAAGCGACTTCATGCAACCAAACCTAACTCACCCCTCTATCAATTGTCACCCAACCACCAAAATAGCTATCAATTAATAATACGTAATCTGCTGGCAAATCAGGACACAGGCGAGAATCAAAATTGGAGGAAAAATCCATTTTAAAATTCATAGCTAATTCATCACCACATACTCTATTGATTGGCTTAACCTACCATGATCTTGTGGTTGTGATATGACTGAATCACGCACTATAAAAAGTTCCAACTATCATCATAAAAAGGATGGCTAACGCTGGAAAGGGAGACAAGCATATACCTATGATTGCGAATATCTTTCCGGTTTGAGGTAGAAAAAGACTAACGACACCCAGTATCAGCGCGATAAGATCGAGCAAAAAGATGATGAATATACTGACCCCGATGGTTATTTCAACGAGATCGAAGCTGAGATTGTTGTTATCTTGAATGATCACAGTGGCGATAATGGCAATAAACATGAAGCCCAAACAGAGAATAGATGTAATGCTGATTGAGAATGATGCAATGCCAAGCTTGGAATGTTTCACGGACACTCCTTACGAGTATTTTTTGGAAACAGATTTTGATTTGACCATTCCGATTGCTGTGGTGATGTTAAGCCGATCGTGTTAGATGAGCAGTACGGCGGTTATCGTGAAGGATCAAAGCGAGTCCGGCAAGGCCTAGCAATGCCAGAGAAGCAGGTTCGGGAACTGCTGCGGTATAAAGCGCAATATCATTCCCGTCGCCAGCCTGATAGGTGATGAACAAATCTATGCCATTGAAAGTGTTAACTAGTGCGCCTTCGGACAAGTTCGCAAACTGGCCATCGAGTAAACCGCCAATGTCCATGATGCCAAACTGCTGATTGTAATCGAGTTCGAACCGATCTATGAGTGAAACTTCAAGCAATGAACTGCTGCCGAAGAAAGTCGCATCACCGAGGACAGACAAAACATCATATTCGTTGCCTGCAAGCAAGCCGCCGAGTTCTACATCAAGGACCGAACCATTGTGGAATGTAACGCTTCCGACCGTCAGTTGGCCTGCAGACTCACCGGGAGCAAGTGTGCTACCCATGAACATGATCGCTTCGCTTTCGATTGAACCCTTGCCACCAAGTGTTGTTCCATCAAAAAGCAAGATATCGCCGCTACCCGTCGCCGAGCCGGTGGTGGTGTTGGCTAGCAGCGTTCCGCCTCGGACCCAAGTACCACCGGTAAATGTGTTATCACCTGTGAGCGTAAACGTGCCGCTTCCGGTTTTGGTGAGCCTGCCCGAACCGCCAAGCATATCCTGTATCAGACCGCCGAAGGTAGAACTGCCGTTGTTGATACCAACGGCCAACGAATCGTTGCCGGAGATATTGAACGTTCCGCTACCGGTAAGTTGATCTGTTTGGACCGCACCGCCATCCTGCACAGTCAGTATGCCATGACGACCCAGATATGTCGTTTCGGTTGATAACTGACTGTTACTACCGGTAATCAATCCTGAACTAAAATCTTTAATCTCAACAAAGTCTCCCGATACTGATGCGCCGCTCTGGATAGCCAAGTAAGCTTCTCTATCGATGGTCAGAGAATTTGTGAGGACTATCGTTGCGTTATCTTCAGCAATGAGGCTGCTTCCGCTGCTTTGTACAGCTATACGAGAACCTGTTAATGACGTCTCACTGCCGGTGACTGTCAAAGTATTGCCATCGAAGACGAAGCCTCGAACTAACTCAGTTGGGTCTTCATTGTTCAATTGAACATTTGCGCCGTTCTGAAGGGTGATATCACCCCCATTGGCTGTGAGCGCAGATTGTAGACCGGTTTCGGTGCTGATCAGATTAATGTGAGCACCATCCACAACTACCGTGCCACTTTCTGATTGAAGCGCGCTGAAAATTGAGGGAGCATCATCGGTGCCACCGGTGAGTGTGAAAGTGCCGGTGCCAGTTTTAGTGAGTGTGCTTGCACCGCCTGCTGCTTCCTGTATTAAGCCGCTAAACGTAGAGCTACCGTTATTGATGCCGACTGTTAACGCGCCATCACCGGAGAAATAAACTTTACCTCGCCCCGTGAGTTGATCCGTCGAATACATGCCGTCATTAATGTTAATGCTACTGGCAGCTGTCCATAAGCCCGTCTGACCAGCAACCTGAGCAGTACCATTATTAAGCAATGTCAAAGTGCCAGGGCCACGAGTTTCCACTGTATTTAATCCACCTAAATCCAAGCTGCCAGAATTAAATATGCCGCCATCAATATTTAGTTGGGCACCATAGTAGGTTACAAGCTGAGTTGCACCAGTAATGTCAACTTCGCCACCTTGATCTACATTTGCTATGGCATAATAGCCTTCCAATAGCAATTGATTTGCGGACAACTTACTGCCAATACCCGTGATTGTACTTGTCGCTGGATTGTCATCCGGATCACCATTTAATGTCACTTGATTAGCTGATACAACGCCGCCACTTTGTATCTTCATATGTCCACGACTGTAATGACCAATGAGTAGGTCATGCGTAAGTGACAGTGTTGCATTATCTTCAACAAGAAGTCCATCTTCACTATCAGTTGCCATCACCTTCATTGTTGTGCCAGTTAATGAGGTTTCATTGCCGCTGACTTTCAATAGCCCATCCTGAATCCACCCGTTACTAGAATCAGCATCCAACTGAACAACCGCACCGTTTTGCAATGCAATTTCACCGCCAACAGCTTTGAGATTGATCAATTCAGCATGGGCACCGTCAAGAACAGCTGTGCCGTCGTTTGAGAGTAGCGTTGCAAACGCCAGTGGATTATCGACTGTCCCACCAGTCATTGTAAAGGTGCCACTGCCCGTCTTGGTAAGTGTCCCTGTACCGTTTGTATCTTGAATCAGGCCGTCGAAAGTAGAGCTGCCATTGTTGATACCGACGGTCAGAGCATTGGTGCCGGAGATACTGACAGTCCCAGTACCGGTGAGTTGATCAGCTTCAATAACACTCGCCTCATCCACAGCAATCGTGCCGTTCTCCACGAAGAGGTTGCCCAAAGTTAAGTGAGCATCGGCGATAATGCCGGTGACCGTGAAGGTACCAGTGCCGGTTTTAGTAAGCGTGCCCGAGCCATCTGAATCCAGAATCTGTCCATAGTAGGAAAAATCGCTGTTATTCGTACCGACAACCAACTCGCCACTATCGGAGAGATTGACGCTCGCTTCTGCGGCACCTGCGTAGCTAGTCAGTTTATCAGTTTTAAACGTACCACCGTTAATAGCCAGACCGATACCATTACTCCACAAATGGGTCGTGCCTGTGACTTCAACCAAACCATCATCATTTACGGTGAGTGTACTGTTGTCACTGCCAGCTAAATCAAGCCAACCTGTCGTTAACTGGCTACCACTACCGGTCACTAAACCTGCATCTGAACCGTTGATATTGAATGATCCCGTCGTAACATTTGCGCCGCTTTGCACGGTTAGATTACCATCGCCAGCTAAGCCGACAATCAGTTGATCCGTGAGATCCAATGTCGCATTGTCTTCGACGACGAGGCTGCTGTTCTCATTCAATACGGTCAGGCCCACTCCGCTCAGAGACGTGTTGTTACCGGCGATCGTCAATGTGCCATCCTGAATCCATGACCTCGATATCTGTACATCTGCACCGTTACGAAGGGTGATATCACCACCGATAGCTCTGAGCGAAGCTTGGTTAACGGAATCAGTACTAGTCAGGTTGATACGAGCACCATCCAGAATAACCGAGCCATTTTCAGAAAAAATGCTGCCGAAGGATAATGGATCGGTAGTAGTACCACCGGTGAGCGTGAAGTTGCCAGTGCCTGTTTTAGTTAGCGTTCCCGAGCCGCTTGTTGTTTCTTGAATCTGGCCATCAAAAGTGGAACTGTTATTCAGCAAACCAACCGTCAAGGTACTGTCGCCGGAGAAATTGACCATTCCGTTGCCTGTGAGTCTTGCGGTTTCGAGTGCACCGCCATCACTCAAAACGAGTGAGCCATTGCTCTGCAGAACAGTCGAGTTGGCCGACAATTGACTGTCTGCGCCAGTCACGGTCAAGGTGCCGTTCTGAATCTGTGCATGGCCATGATATAGACTCAACTCGGCAACCGCACCGTTTTGGAGGATGACATCACCACCATCCAAAAGCAGAGCCGACTTTGTACCATCATCAGTACTTTGCAGATCGAGATAAGCGCCATCCAGCACGATGGTACCGCCTTCTGAAGAGAGGATACCGATTTCTGAAAGATTATCAGCTCTGCCGCCTGTGAGGGTAAACGTGCCACTGCCGGTTTTTGTTACTCTGCCGAATTCATAGCCGACATCATGAATTAGACCACCAATATCTTTAAACAAACCATCAAAAGTAGTACTGCTGTTATTGGTACCGACCGTGAAGGCGTTGTCGCCCCCTGAAATATTGACGGTCCCTTCACCTGTGAGGCCACCTGTCTCAAACGTTCCACCGTCAACGGTAATGCTGCTGGCTTCAGACCAGATCCTTGTTATGGTCTGAACGTTAAAGACGCCGCTGTCTGTGACGTTCACCGTACCAATCCCGCCGGATAGAAGCGATTGTTGCCCACCCAAATTCATCACATTTGCATCAATCCGACTATCGGCGCCTGTCACTGTGATATCACCATTGATGCCGTCAAACAGACCCGCAAAGATGTACGTCGTATTAATCGTACCACCATTCTGTACGATCGCGTTGCCATCACTTTGGAATCCAGCAATCAATTCTGACGTTTCTATGTGTGCGTTATCTTCCACAACAAGTTGGCCACCATCGGAATAGTCGTATGCACCCAAATCCAATCGCTGTGTTGATAGCGTCGTCCCGTCACCTTTTAGTGTTAATGTAGCACCTTTGTCGACAGTTCCTAAACTATTTTCAATATTTACATTGGCACCATTCTGCATGGTGACTTCACCATTATAGATTGCCAGTGCACTATTCAAAGAATCGTCATCTCTGGTAAGGTCCAAATGAGTGCCATCTAAGATGAGATGGCCTCCTTTTGTAGCAGACAATCTGGCGATACTCGATGGGATGCTATTGGTACCGCCCGTTAGAGTAAGTGTACCTTGGCCTTCATAGATGATCTTTGCCAAATTATCGGTGTCGCTGCTACTGATAAGACCGGAGTGGGTGGCATTTTCACCACTCGCTACGTATAAAGTTAATTCGTTAAGCACATCAATTTCATTGGAAATTGTCACGCCGTTCGCAAACACAATGGTCTGATCTGAATCTGAATCAGAGACAGTGATGGCTCCGGTACCCACAGCAGTGTTACTACCCAGTAGCAACGTACCACCATCTAGGCTCAGTTCATTCAAAGTATTGTTGCCGTAAAGAGCAAGCGTGCCGCTGCCAGTCTTATAAAGGAAGTAGTTGTCATCGGTTGTGCTGATATTGCCAATGACTCTAAACAGCGTGTTGTTAATGTCCCAGTCGGCGTAACTGCCTAATACAATGTCGTTATAGATTGAATGTGTGGCTGTGCCAGAGGTCGTGATATCACCGCCAGCAAGCGTTAGCGTATCGGTATTGACTGAATGATCGATGGTGTAATCATATTCACCTTCAAACGTCAATCCCAAGACGGTTTGGCTTCCACCAAGTTCGACATACATATCTTCTGAAATGAAGTAATCGTAAAAATGAGCAATGTCCGCGCTGCCCGGCACATTATCGCCGCGATTCCAATTGCTGCCGTTACTCCACAAGTTATTATTACCGCCGTTGTCCCAACTTATGATAACTGCTGAAGCAGGAGACACTGGATACCCAATGCCTGCGGCAACGATCAACGCCATCGCTGCAGACAGCAATGAACTTGTTTGAAGGGTTGTTTTCATCGGACTTTCTTCTCCAAAAAATTATCATGCCGAGTTTTATATAGGTTTCTTAAACTTTGCCTCGAATCAAATCCTCATTCGTAATTCGTATCATCGCGTTATGAGGTCATCTTGCTTTTAATCGTTCAGCACAACGGTTAGAAAATATCAGCAGGCTGCCAAGTCCCAGCAATACCAGCGATGCTGGCTCTGGAATTGAGTCAGATGCCTGAGTGATGTGAGAGATAGAGATGCTCATGAGTTCGCTTTTCGCCAGATCAGCATTACCATTATTCATGAGGTTATAAAGATCTTCTGCTGTACAAACAACAGAAGATCTGCAGTTCAATTCAACAGTGTCGATATCAGGCGGATACCATGCCAAATTTAGATTCCTCGCGATAAGGCTGTAAAAAAGTGGGCTATCTGGCATCTCGTCAATTTGAGTAAGTTCATTGCTATCGTCGTATTCGCCCGTTTTTTCGTCGTACACACCTGAACCGTCTGTCCAATCAACGAACCCACCCTTGCGGATCTGTATGTACAGTTTCGTTCGCCCTGCTACGGGATCATAAGCTTCGGCGATCGTGTTGTAATTGATATCCTCAATGATCGGGTTATCTTCATTATCAGCGAAGAGGATGGTCGTAGAATAAACGTCGTCATTAAAATAATCCGCAATCGAAATACCAACGTTTCGGCGAATACCAGAACTTGTCGACCAAATAGCCGATAGGTCCCGGTGCTGAACGGTGAGTTCAAGTACAAAGGCCGAACTTTCGGTAGGTAGAGTATCCGCGTCACTCGTAACAATTGCGGCCTGCATGGTGCTTGTAGTGACTAGAGACAGCATCATTGCGATAACAGCAGTCAGGCCAACTTTGGCCGGACGGTTCAATAGTTGCATATTCTTGCGATACATAGCGAATTTTCTCCACTTCTCCTATTTCCTTAAAATCACGCGTTAGTCTTTCAACTTCCCACACACGGCGATAAAGGCTCCGGCACATCCCTCTGAGTGTGCCAGAGCCTCGCACTGCCCCATACCAATCGCATCCTCACGCTGCTTGATTAGAAATACACCATTAGATAATCCGGAAAAACTCAAGCAAACCGGACATTGATCTGAAAAAAATATCTTAAAATCTAAAAAATCTGTAAATACACAGCCAACACAACCGACTATGTTGCGAGGTGTTCATCTATTCTCTGCTGAAGAAATGACAGACAGATTGGTGAAAAATTGAGAGTTAATCAGCGCCCGGCTCGTCCTGAAGCGGAATCGGTTTATCGTATACCTCAGCAAATTTTCTGCACCATTCACACCTGCGAAGGCCCTGTTGAACCAACAAGGGACTGGGCGGCCGGGAGGCGCCTAGTAAGAAATATCTATCAGTTCGCCCAATAGCATCAGCGAGCCGCTCACTGTATGAGTACCCAAGCATGCGATATTGCATGGCTATCCGATCAGCGTTTGCTTTAGCTTCCAACGCAGCTTGCCTTTCAATTTCGGCTGCTTGCCATGCCCTCTCTGCCTGACCACGCAAATCCACCTGCTCTAATAGTGTGAGTGGTGCAGCAATAACATGGGTGAGCAACAGCAGAACTGCCATTCCACCAAGTGAAGCATGGACCGGCCTTCTGCGAACCCATTTGATTGCACGTTCAGTAGAGCTAGGTGCGCGGGCTGCAATTGGGCGGCAATCCAACCATGCATTAAGATCATCGGCCAGCGCATTCGCAGTAGGGTATCGTTGCGTCGGGTCTTTTTCCAGACACTTCATAACAATGGTTTCGAGATCGCGGTCGATTGTGGGCGTCTGTGTTCGCAACGATTTAGGTTGCGTGTCTCTCACCATCTGCATGGTGCCTAGGACTGAGTCTGCACAAAGTGGTGGCTCACCCGACAACAATTCATAAAGGATCACGCCAAGGCTATAAATATCAACGGCCGTGGTTATTGAACCGAGACTAGGATCAATCTGTTCGGGAGCCATGTACCGTGGTGTGCCAGCGATCTGCCCAAGCAAAGTCAATGTGTTTTGCTGTTCGAGTCGATAAGCCAAGCCGAAATCACTGATATGAGGTTCGCCGCTTTCATCAAGCAGAATATTATCTGGCTTTAGGTCACGATGAATGATCCCACGCTGGTGAGCAGCTTGCACCGTCCGCACAACTTTGAGTATAAGTCCGACAGCATCTCGACGGTTCATGCGATCGGAAGCTATTCGTTGTCCCAGTGTACCACCAGACAATAATGCCATGCTATAGAAGTCGTAATGATGATGACGCCCGACCTCATAGATTGGCAAAATGTTAGGGTGCTTCAGCGCAGCAGTCGCCTCGGCTTCAATCAGGAAACGTTCACGTTCGGTAGGCGACGCTATTGCAGAACCGAGAAGGATTTTAATCGCCACTTCCCGCTTCAAGCTGATCTGATAAGCCCGAAAAACAACACCAGACGCCCCACGTCCAAGTTCTTCAAGAAGCTCATAGTCATCGCCAAACCGGCGAACGCCATGACCAAGTTCATTTAAAAACCGGTTTTCCTCAGCCAATTCTCTCGCTAAGTCATCCCGTTCTTTGGCTAACCCATCGTACCGATCAGGATCGAGGAGTTCTTCAGCTGCTTCAGAATTTGCGAGCAGTATCTCAAGCTCAGCCCGAAGCTCCTTGTCATCTCCGCACACTTCAGACAAAAAACGTATGCGGTCTTCACCAGCTTCGATATCCAATGCCTCAAAAAACAGGGCTTCTATACGACAGTCGGAGTCCGGGTTCAAATCACTCATCATTAAAACTTTTCAGCAAGCTGTTCGCCGTTATGAACAGTAACCTAAGAAACATCATTCGACTTCATACAACGACTCTGCGCATCGGCCCATCTTCTGACAGGTATTCCATTAACCGTGCCCGCGCGTAAGTCCACCGGCGCGTAATCGTCCTCCCCGTAACACCGAACACTTCGGCGATCTGCTCAATGGTCATCCCTGCAAAAAACCGCATTTTAATCAGGTCCGCGCTACGAGGATCCAAAACAGCCAATTCCTCAAGCGCCGCATTGATCTCAATCAGTTTTTGATCATCCGCCGGTATCGCCAAGTCCATTAGATCGATTTCGACACGCTTACGCCCGCCTCCCCGCTTGATGGATTGTTTCGCTCGGATCCGATCAATCAAGATACGTCGCATCGCCTCTGCCGCCGCGCTAAAGAAATGGCCGGTATTATCCCACTTCGGACCACCATCTTGCTTGCTTAACCGGAGATAGACTTCGTGTACAAGTTCAGTTCCGGAAATCGAATGCCCGGGTTGCCGGTGCTTTAGCCGATACGCTGCCAATTCGCGCAGAGCATCATAGACCTGGGGCACTAAGGTCTCAGTTGTATATCGCTTCGATGAATCGGATATAGACTTCTTTTGCATAGCTAAATTCTGACAAGAATAGCATACTCTCATCGCAATCAAAACTTTAAACGTTTCTTCGCTACGGAGACAGCCATATTCCTTAAAAGAATCAACTATAATATGCCGCTATCTTGTGTTGTTTGTTACACTAAGTTGCATTTGACGGCTCATTTGTTTGGTGCTTGGCCGGGTCCTGCGCTTTGATCGTGAACATATCACAATACACTTTTTAAGTGTGGTTTTCATAAAACGCTACAAACCGATGGTTAGAGCTTGGCTTTGTATATGCATCTAGACAGAAGTACGTGGTGAGAGATGTAATCTCTGTGACAACTCAGCAAGGCCTAAAAATTTTGATTGTTCTTGTGTGCGTTTTATTTCTTAGACACAGAATGACACAAAAGTGATCGTAATAAACGATGAGCTTATTGCGTTTAAGAGGGCCGATCGTGGAAACGAATACTGAGCAAAAACGATTAGGAATGGAATTGAAGGTAATAGCCGCAACTTCACAGGTGGGCAAATCCGCACAAACGCTACACTCGCAGGCGGAACCATCTTCACCACAGATCATTGCCCACACAACTTGTGATGCATGCGGCATGTACCTGACAAATCTACTACCATCAGATAGAGCTTTCAATAATCTCCAGCTCATCGCGATGTTGTAACTTCGGTAACACCTGCCCCGGCAAAGTCTGATACCAGAACGCAACAGATGAAACATCATCTTGAAGTTGTGCATATCTTAACTGCTGCTCATTCTCACCACGCCGCCAGCCAAGTGATTGGACCGTTGCCTTGACATCTTTTTGGAAACGAATCGGATCCGCGATATGCCAACGATACATACCAAAACGCTGATTTGATTTATACTCCCCATCTGGTCGAATAACCTGTGGCATGCCCGTATATGGTCCCGTATACGCTTGATAACCCCTCAAAGTGCGCGAGCAAAAAGTTGCATCAAAGTTATATGAGCCCAAAAAATAGTCCTCCAAACCAGTTCCGCATATCGTTGGAAATTCCTCATCTCCATCAAGATAAAACTTAACTTCACCTTCACCCCACCAACCATCATGATTCACCTGCCAACAAATATACGTACCCACAAAATGTCCCTGCCCTTGCATCTGAGGAAGTATATGATGCACATCACCCTTTAGTACTGGGTTGGATCGATTGAAATATGCATGAAAATAAGCAATATCCTGCGACAGCTTACCAAGTGCGTATGTAACCTGATAATACAGCCGAATATCCTCCCACCCTACATTCTCAATTGTTATGCGACAGTGTTTCTGAAATGGCATCGGCCAAAAAGAATTCAAGCCGCTTCCCGGATTAACATTAATTGCAAGCGAATTCACTTGAGCATAGTCCTGCCAACCATTCGCAAAAAAATCTCCAATTGGACACTCAACCGAAGGATGCTCTTGATGATCCCAATAGATCCGAATGATCGCATGTCGCCAATGCCCTGTCGGCGTTAACCAAATATGTTGGATATTCCCCGGCCCATCAATCTCAGCTATCGTTATAACTTCATCTCGCTTGATATGAATAAACGGATTAACTTTCCATCCTCTACCAAGATCCTTCGATGATTCGTAAGCCGTTCCATCCTTCGGCTCAAGGCGCGCTCCACCCGCCTTCGCTCCGTCAGGATTCTCCGGCGTAATTGACCGCGTTTGAGTATCTGAAAGATTCGCCAAGTTCCCCATGTGCGAAAACATAATAGAAGAATTCATGGTTATGCCTTTGTGATTGCTTGCGAACGCTTTATACAACTATTATTAAATGCGTCCATGTTCTATATTCTGACAGGCTAACAAATACATTCCTACTAACTTTTAGATCATAACGAAGCAACACATGCTGTTGACTCTCTCACAATAAGTGTTGGCGCTATCTCGACCAATTTCTTACGCTTTGCCGATTTTTCTTCGCACTGATACAGTAGCTGCTTAGCTGTCTCGATACCAATAGCCCGAGGATGCTGATTGATTGTCGTAAGCTCAATTTCCTTAATGCCTTCAAATGTCAAATTACCGTAACCCGTAATAGATAAATCCCTTGGAATGCTCAAACCTTGCTGCAACGCAATCTGACATATTCGAATCGCGTAGTGGTCAGTAGCACCAACAATAGCGGTCGGTTTTGACTTGCCCTCAAGTAACTTTGTAACCGATCTGGTATAAGTTTCATCTTCTTCCGGAGTGGTGATATGCGAAAAATACTCAGAAAGCCCTAGCTTTTTGACATATGACGAAACCTCATGAGCACGTTTACTAGCCCATGCATGCTGTACCGGCGGATCAACATACGCAATTCTACGATGTCCCAACTTGACGAGGTGATCAATAATCAATTTCGCTGCCTGCTTTTCACTCACCATGATCGTTGTTGTTTTGCTATTCGGGATCGTATAGTCGATGGTTACCAGAGCAACCTGCTTACTGACATGCTCCTTGATGTATTGCTTCGCTGCTGGATCCGCAAGTGGCCATGTCGCAATACCTTCAACACGATGCTCCATAAAGCGCTGAAGCTGGGCGCGTTCGGAAAGATCAATCTTCTCACTACACTTCTCGTAATCAGGCCATAGTAGAAGTGGCACACGATTTGTCGCCAGCAGTTCATCGTGCAAACCATGAATGACATCACCCCAAAAGCTATCGAATGGAACGGCAAGAATACCAATCGTTCCCGTACGACCAGTCTGTATCCCCTGAACAAGCCTATTGCGTAACCAACCGAGTTCCTCCGCAGCTTTTAGCACACGGTTCCGAGTATCTTCAGGAAAACTATCCAGACGTTGACTGCGCAGAATACGCGATACGGTGGTAAGCGATACGTTCGCCCGTTCTGCAATGTCTTTCATCCTGACAGATTTTGGAGGCATGATCTTTTCTCGTTTCTTACTTGCTGCGTGCGGCTGTATGTGTGTTGTACGAGCCGCAATCTACATGTTGCGACTATTGTAGCGATGGGTGCGAGACTTGTGTCTAGCACGCCGCATTAAATGCAAGGCTCAATTTTTAAATATTGCGTTAAGTTAGCATAACCCGAGGGGTTGGCGTTTTAGTTTTTGTAGCTTTATAAAAAAATTAAGCAAGGTACTTGACTGGGTTATGTTCATGGTGTAATTTTACACAAGTACTTGTCTAAGTCAAAATTTTAATTTTAAATGTTTGTTCTTTTAGAATATCACTAAATTTTTATGGAGGATATCATGGCCTTTCATCATTTCACAAAAATGGCTACGGGCGGCACAATGGCACTAGGTCTGGTTTGTGCAGGCACACTTCGTGCGGATGTTGTTGAGGATTTCGAAGATTACACAGACAGTGCTTCACTTGTGTCCAGCACATCTGGTGCAACAGCAAATGTTACTGTTGAGCTTGCCGCAAATGGCATCAATGGCGGCAAATCATTCAAAATGACCGGTGCAAACAATCTCGATCCGTGGTGGAGTATGGTTAAATTCGATGTGTCGGATTTTAGTCTGAGTGGTGTAGATGCCGTTACCTTTGATGCAATTACCCTTAAGAACCCTGGCGATCTAGATTGCTCAATCGAGAATTTATGGGTGTTCTTATACGACGTAGATGGTAACGAGCTTGCAGCAAATAAAGATCTTGGCACGACACGTGATTATCAAGACAATCTCACAACGTTGAGTATTGATACATCGAGCATAGATGGCACAGTAAGCCAAGTTGGTTTCCTGTTTGATGCCGTAGACTATGGGCAATCTATCATGCTGTTCGATAACTTCCAAACAGTCACAGTCCCCGAACCTGCATCCATGATGTTGCTCGGTCTCACAGGATTGGCATTCCTCGGCCGTAAAAGGCGCAAGCACTAACATGCTATTAAGACACCGCAGGCTAACGCTTGTTGTGTCTTTTATGCCTTAACAACACAAAGCAGCAAGAACAGATCATATTTTATCCTCTGTGATACACTGTCTTTGTGGGCAAAATTTATGCAATCAAAAAGCAGCGTTGGGTGAACATGCTGCTGGCAAAACCCTTCTTTCATGAATAGGAAACAGTTATGAATTTCATTGAAGGAAAGATTACGGATGGCCGCTATTCAGGGCGCAGAAGTTTTCATTCAATTATCTCGGGCTTTACACTCATCGAATTGCTAGTCGTAATATCGATTATTGCACTTCTTGTCGGGATATTGCTGCCCGCATTGGCGTCGGCGCGCGACACGGCAAAATTCATTCTTTGTCAATCAAACATGCGACAAATCGGAATTGCATACGCAGCGTACGAAATCGATAACAGCGCGCCGTGCATTGCCGCAGACGACCCCGGTATGGGCCAATTTGAATATGGCTGGTGGAACAGACACCGAGAGGGTGGCCTGCTCGACCATCTCAGCGGCGGCTCCGCAACTAACGACGACCGCATCAGCGTGTTCTGGTGCCCTGCGCAGATTGATGCTGATGGACGCCTAGGATCCGTTGGCTATTCATTCAATCGCCTGATGCTGCCTGATTCGCAAATTGGGCCAACACTTGGCAACACAATCTCTCCACCATTCTTATTCCGCCCGATCCACCAGATCAAAGCCCCCAGCAAAACTGTCGGCTTTACCGACCGGTATAGCCATAGAACAAAAAGCATGTTTGGCGTTGCTGGCTATTGGTACTATTTTCCACACAACGGCTGGGACTTCTGGCAAGCCTCACCAATGGAAAGCGCACACAACGGACAAGCAAACGCATTCCTCTGTTTTGATGGCCATGTTGCAGCCACACCACAACTGGATGACAGCGAATTCAATATCCAGTTAATGCTGAATATCGATGGAAGTAACAGCCCCTATTGGGAAGATTTTATTTGGTCACCACAACAAGAGTGATCTAGCGAATACATATGGGGGCGCGGATTTTTATTAGGTTATTAAGCAGATTCATGTTATGGAGTGCGGACTCTTGAAAAGGCAGTATTTAAATCAGTTTGAGTGGGTGGTTAAAGCAATTGGCGATCAGTCAAAGGTTCCATCGAACATCAAGGGAATGGAAATTCCAGCAAGTGTACCAGGCTGTGTGCATACGGATTTACTCACAGCCAGATTGATTGATGATCCATATTATGATCGTAACGAACTGAATCTGAAATGGATTGGTTGGACGAATTGGTCATATACTTGTCGCTTCACGATTGATGATGATCTCGCAATCGATGAGTATGCAACATTAGTCTGCGAAGGGTTGGACACACTCGCTGAACTGAAACTGAACGGTCAAGTGATAGGCGAAGCAAACAACATGCACCGTCGCTGGCGATTCGATCTACGCAAAGCACTTAAAACTGGCGACAACGAGCTTGAAATCATCTTCAGTTCACCAATGAAGCACATCACTTCACTCGCGCCTGAATTCAAAATCCTACCGTTTACAGGAAGTGGTTCGAACCCCCAGCTACCGCACAATCTCATAAGAAAAATGGGATGCAACTTCGGCTGGGACTGGGGTCCCGCACTGGTAACAAGTGGTATATGGCGAAAAATTTACATCGAACGATGGACATGTGGTCGAATAGGCGATATGCGACCAGAAGTTGTCCGTGCAGACAGCGAATGCGGCGAAGTAATACTGCGCGTAGATACGGTGATCAATGAAAGAACGGATAATTGCCGTATCCACTATGCGCTGAAAAATGATAAAGACATCGTTGTTGCAGAAGGCAATGACCTTGTAGGTTCAGAGCAGCATATCACAATCGAGAATCCACAACTTTGGTGGCCGATTGGATATGGCAAGCAATCACTTTATAAACTTGAAGTCTGGCTTGTTGACAATAACAGAAATGTCCTCGACCGTAAGTCAAGACGACTAGGCATCAAAACATCTAAGCTAATCACAGAATTAGATCCAGAAGAAATCGAAGGACTTGGTAAAGGCGAAAGCTACTTCTTTAAGATCAATGGCCAACGCGTTTACTGCAAAGGCGCAAACTGGATTCCTGACGACTGCTTCCCTCACCGTGTCGACCGCAAGCACTATGAAGAAAAAATTCAACTTGCACTTGACTCAAACATGAACATGTTGCGTGTTTGGGGCGGCGGCACATATGAAGACGAAGCATTCTATGACGTCTGCGATGAGCGTGGTGTGATGGTCTGGCAAGATTTTTGTTTTGCATGTGCCTGCTATCCTGAGACAGAGCCTTTCTGGGGCAGCGTTGAAGCGGAAGCCCGGGACAACATTGCAAGATTATGTTCACATGCTTCGCTTACCGTATGGAATGGCTGTAATGAAAATATTTGGGGCATGTTCGATTGGGGTGAAGAGTGGACAAGCTTGCGAGAACAAAACGAAGTCGGTTGGGGTGGCGGCTACTACCTAAACCTCTTACCAAAATGTGTCGAGCAACTTGACCCAGGGCATCCATACTGGGCAGGCAGCCCATTCTCCGGCAATATGCAACGAACACCAAATGCCAACGAATTTGGCAACAGGCATATTTGGGATGTATGGAACGGAGAAGGCGGTTACCGAAACTACATGGCAAGCTTCCCGCGATTCGCAAGCGAATTTGGTTTCCACGGCCCCGCAACATGGCCAACAATTCAAGCATCCGTTCCTGAACAAGAACACGAATGGTTCAGTGAATCGATGATTCACCACAACAAACAAACAGATGGTCAACGTTTTGCTATTGAACGTATCGCGGAATCTTTCAAGGTCCCTGACTCATTTGAAGATCAATGGTTTTTAGCATCACTTAACCAGGCACGCGCCCTCGAGCTTGGCTGCGAATGGCTACGTGCACTCTCTCCATGGAATGGCGGCAGCCTCTATTGGCAATTCAATGATTGCTGGCCTGTTGCAAGTTGGGCCGCAGTCGATGGGCCCGGTCGCCGCAAATATCTTTGGTATGCAACACGGCGATTCTACAGACCAAAACTGCTAACCATCAAACCTACCAATCCAATCGAAATGGGCGCAAACCCAACGGACCTATCCGTCTACCTACATAACGATTCAGCTGAAGTTTGGAAAGGCACAGTTGAAGTACGTTGCCTTAACATAAATGGCGAAGAAGTTGGCAAATTTAGCTCAATCGTAAATGTCGAAAGCAGAGGGCAATGCAAGTTCCCTCTCACTGGGATTTCGACATTAGAGGGCGTGGATCTCATCGTTGCATCAATCGATAATGAACGCGGCTATTGGTTCTGTAGTATGGACTTTGATCTTGAATATCCCCAACCACAGCTAACTATTGACGTGGAACATCTCGGCAATAAATGCCATCTGCTTCATATCAAAGCTGAAAGTTTGGTGCGTGATCTTTGCTTCTTTGCTGACAGACTAGAGGCTGATGCAATTGTTAGCGACCAAATGATCACGATGTTACCTGGCGACATTCAAACACTGCATGTTGATGGCTTGAGTGACAACAATGCAAACAATCTAAAAGATCCGGCGTTCTACAATTGTGCGAATCACTACGGAAAATGCTATCAAAATGAAAAAGTGCTTGTTAACTCGCAATAACATCAACGATTAACTGCATCTTGTTTATGGAAGAACAGTATGTTTAATTGTGTAAAAACATTATCAACTCTCATCATTATACTAAGCGCATGTACCACGTCAGCATGGGCGGCAAGCACATACCGTCTGGCTATCTATCGCGATGCTTCGACAGATGGTGTTTCTTCAATATATATCAAACAAATGAGAAAAGCTGGGTTTGAAGTCTCTGCACTGGATATCAGTGCAATTACGAATCCGACTAAATTCAATATTGAGTTGTTTGATGCGGTTGTACTCCTGAACAGTGATGTCGCACCAGCTCGTATCATGCCGCATGTTCACGAATTTATGCTTAGTGGCGGTGATGGTGTCTTCTTAGGTGGCGAGCTATTTGCAAATCCGAAAAGTGATCTCGCGTTAGCAGGAAAAAGCGAAGCGAGTATCAATGCGAAACTACTTGAAGGTGAGTCTGCATTCAAAATTGATATCGCTAAACCCTTTACCAACAAAACCTACACCAAGGAAAGCAAACACGCCTCACAGGTCATGTACACCAAACCCGTAATAAAGCATGGCAGAAAAGGGATGGTATTTACAGTCAAAGATTTCTCAGATGGATGGGCCGGATGGGCTATCCCAACCAAAAATGTAAAGACAAAGAATGCAAACGTTATGCGGCTATGGCTTCGTGGAGATGGACATACACCAACTGTCGCATTTGAGATCAGAGAAAAAGGCGGCGCACGCTGGGTGACACACCTTCAACCATCAACTAAATGGAAAAATGTCGCTGTACGATTAGATGAATTCCAACTATTTCGCAATGGTGGCGACAATACTCGCGGCAAGAAAGGTGATCTCCCTCAACTGAAAAACATCGCGGCCGTCACTGTCGGTTTCGCAGATGAATTCTTCACAACCCCTTCCGGTGACCATACATTCAGTATCGCCGGCGTTGAATTTGCGAATGTTGTCTTGCCTAAAATCACACATTATGAGAACGCATTTCAAGCCAATGATTTCACATTGTATTGCTTTGATTACATGAAGGCTTACGGGCTTCCGGCAGAAAGTTCAATCAGTTTACGCAAAGAGTTGAAGCAGTACTTTGATTGGGAAGGTGGCGTTGGGGGTGGCCGTGGCGTCTCAGCAATCGGTGTTGCTCTACCGTTTAAATCTCAGTTCTATCCAATTCTTGAAGTAAACGATAAATTCGATCGGTATGCCGGCTGGGGCCTATCATTACTTCACAACTTTGATGGCAAGTACAAAAACGGATACTGGCTTTTCTCTGGGATTGATGATGCTTCACTCATCAAGAACGAGCAATTCGTCAAGGTTGTCATTGATGCAATCAAGCACATCGCAAAACAAGACAAAAAATGGCGAAAGCATGCTGAACTCCCGTATGTAAAAAAAGGCACCCGGCTCGGTGGTAAATGTAGCCGCCTAAGAGTAAGCGAAACGGGAGATGCATTAGTTGATCAAAGCGGCAAACCAGTATTTCTCATCGGTGCAAACTACATCGGCCCAAGTGGACGTCCCTTCATTTACTGCGGCGACAAGTTTTGGAGCAGCAAGCTAATCGAGTCTGATTTCATGCAAGCATCTGCGATGGGCATCAACGCTTTTCGTTTTTGGCTTGGCGCAGAATTAGTTAAAGACCCAAAACGTACTAAAACACTTATCAGAGCTGCTGAAAAATCCGGCATCTACTTAATGATTCACTTACGCGGTGATGGACAAGTCGAACAACATCCCGTTGATGTAAATGACATTGTCAATGAATTTAAACCTGTCATCCAAGCATTCAAAGGCCAAGACGTTGTCATCGGCTATGACTTACAAAATGAACCATATATCACAACAATCGGTGCCATAACGGTTAATGGCGAACTCTCAAAAATTGTCAAACTACGCCCCGCCGAACGATACAAAAAATACATAAATACAATCCAACTTGAGCGAAACGTTAAAGAAAAACCGCCATGGCCACTCATGCCTAGCTGGGCAAATGAAGATGTCCGCAGACAACTATACGCAGCTGAAATGCTGTGGAACATGATTCCAACACCCTTTGACGATGACCAAACATGCCAGCTTCCACCACACGTCATCAAAGAAGTGCAAGGCGCTGTCAGCGCAACCTTCGATGACTGGATGTCACCATTTTCGGTAATGATTAAAGAAATCGATCCGAACGCACTCGTAACAGTCGGCTACAACACCGACCTTGTCACAATGGCATGTAATAAAAAACTCGATTGGCATACACAACACACATACGTCCGACCCCGCCGCGTGAAAGACACATTAAAGAACGTCAAAAAAATGGATCTGCTACGTAAACTTTACCCCCATCACCCAGCAAGCCTAGGAGAGTTTGGATACACCTGCGGGTTCACCATTGGCGACAAGCAGCTTGGCCCCAATGCAAGTGCCGTTGCCGAGATGAGCTTTTATCTCTATGCCTATGCACACAATCACACGGGTGTCTTCAAATGGAAGATGCACGATGCGCCAATCCCATATGCCTATGACCAAATCTGGTGGACACAGAATAGCGTAAAAAATATGCGATACGAAAGCGCGTTTGGCCTCACTCGTTACGACGGATCCCCCTCCGGTAAAACAAGACCGATTGGTTATGGCTTAGCTCACTTCGCCAAGTTCATCAATCAAAAATTACCCAAAGGCGATTTGAAGTTGACTTCCTCAGGTTATCTTGGTGATGTCTCATATGAGTACATAGCGCCAAATGCTATATTTATTGGTCACAAACAATACACAAAACATGGCCTGACCTTTGAATCATCAGAACCAACAAACATGATGCTGTCATGGTATGATAAAAAACTTTTTGTCACCAGCACAGCCGATGCAAACATAACGATCAATGCCGCAATGCTCACTGGCAAATTGCCGGCCAATGGCAGCGATAGCGGATTACAAATCAAAGATCATATGATCACCGGCTCTGTTCTAGCAGGTAAGACATACACCTTCTCGCTTGTGAAATAATGTGTTTATGTAGCGTGATATTACTGGCCATGAGCCAAGCTGTACGAATTGATTGATGGAGAAATCAGTTGCAAGCGATTCAAGATGATCAAATGAAAATGCGCAATTATTTATGGGGTGTAGGTGGTGTTGCAGACAACCTGCTCACATACGGTTTGGCATGGACTATCATTCCGGTCTTCAATATTGGCTATGGCGTTGATGCTTTCTGGCTAGGTGTATTTATATTCGTACCACGAATTTTAGATGTAATAACCGATCCCTTAATGGGCATTCTTTCCGACAGAACTCGTGGAAGATTCGGAAGAAGACGACCATACATCTTCGCCGGCGCAATCACCATGGCATTGCTCTTTGCACTTCTATGGCTGCCGCCATTCGGAAAAGTCGAAGCAGTAAATGCAGTCGCAACAAGCACTGGTACCACAAGCGGTTGGTTTGGTTTACCGCCCCTCCCTACAGGCAACGAGCTGATGCTTCTCATGTGGATCGGCTTAATATACTCTCTCATCACATTAGCCTATACAGTGTTCAGCGTCCCCTACATTGCAATGGGTTACGAGTTCACTCGAAACTACGACAAAATGACAAAGATCATGGCGTCACGTTTGTACTTCACAACTTTTGCAGGGTTTGGTGTTGTTTGGCTATACAGCTTCTCTGTTCATGATGCCTTTGGAGGCGACGAAACTGTCGGCATGCGATATGTTGGCGGTGCAGTCGCCATTATCGCAGCACTTAGCGGCATAGTCCCCGCACTGTTTTGCACTGAAGACTTGCACGTCGACAAGCCAAAAGAAAAAGTTTCAATAAAAGAAATCATTAGCGCGACATTTGGTAATAAAGCGTTCGTCTATGTTATGACTGCAATGCTTGTCTTCGCAATCGCAATCTATACCACCGGCGCACTCACCATGCACATCAATGTGTTTTATATCGCTGAAGGCGATAAAGCTTTCGGCGCAAAGCTTGTTGCCATCTCTGGGAATATCATCACAATATGCAGCCTCTGCGGCATGTACGTCATGATTCGTCTTTCGCGGCTCATGAATAAGCGATCCGTCGCACTAATGTGCCTAGCAATTCTCTTCGTTGGCTTTGGCAGTCATTGGTGGACATGGAACCGGGATTACCCATATTTACAGTATATTTCAGCTGTTTTAGTTGGCATTGGCAGCTCCGGAATTTGGCTGATGATCGATTCAATGATAGGCGACGTAACCAAAGATGAAGAAGCCCGAACCGGCATTGCTAGAGAAGGTATTTATGGCGCAAGCAAAAGCTGCCTTTTCAAAGTCGCAGTTGCATTGACATCACTATCCGGTGCGTTTGTATTAAGTATGTCCGGTTATGACGAACAAGCCTATCCAACCGAAGACGTACAACTCAATTTGAGACTGCTCTTCCTCGGCTTCCTGTGTGGTGGAATCATCATTGCATTCATCGCACTATGGCTTTTCCCAATCAGCCGCGAGAAAGCTGAGGAAAATGAACGCATCATTCGCGAGCGTTTAACAGTTAACCATGATAACAACAAACAAGAATTGCCCGCATAACCGCTAAAACATTATTTAAATTACTCAATAAAAAATGCGTTGATTTTCAACGCGTTTGACATGCATGCAATACTAATTTCACCCCCCATGCTCAACCCTTCTTCTTTTTCTTCCGCCTCCGGTTCACCGGCCCATCCTTTGGTCGATCCCCCGTAAACTGAATCCCCTTCTGCGTATACTTCTCCGGCTTGTCATACTGCGAACCCTCTCCCTGCCAATCGCCCTGCCCCTTATTAAATCGCTTACGCTCACTTCGCGCTTTCTTCTTCGGCAATTTCTGGGTGTTGGCTCGTCACCTCACCCAGAAAGTTCAGCCTTCTGCTCGTGCTCTTGTCACTGGTTTCACTGGCAAGTGAGAACCGCTCCGGTGTCCTTTGCTTACCTTGGCGGTTACAGACAAAGAAACGACGCCGTCGAAGCTGTTGCGGCCTCTAATTGTTCCAGAGAATCGGCACGAGCAGACTGCCATAGGGTGCTACTGCAGGCAAGGCCTACGCCCGTTTGTAAACCGCAGGTTACCGGTTCGATCCGGTGGATGGCTTTTTTCATATCTATATTTCAGCCTCAACTTACAACGTATTTTGATCACCACATTCCATAGTAAAGGTACAGAATCCCGCTTATGCTTACCAACCGCTAAACCGTTCATACTGCCAGACTCAAGCTATATAACCCCCCGCATCTCAATTTACCTCACCAATCAAAACACGTTGCTCGGTAGCCCATTCAATCCAATCGGCCCGACTATCTTTGAGAATAATTTCATCCAGCATGGCCTTTAACTCTGGTGTACGTAACCCCTGTCGAACCTGATTGCGAGCAAAATTGCCAACAATCTGAATCTGATCCGGATCTGCTTCATACGCTTTCTCGTAATAGCTATGCGCCTTTTTGTATTGGCCAACGGCTTCATAAACCATGCCCAAGTTGTTGAGGGGTTCCGCGGGGTTGTCCATGAGCTTCACCGCGTATTCAAATTCCCAAGCTGCCGTGTAAAATTGTTCTTGCTCATAATAAATGAGCCCAAGATTGTTGTGTGCTGGTGCAAAATCCATATCGATACCGAGCGATTTCTTTAGAGTCGCGATCGCCTTCTCATAGTCTCCATTTTCGATCTGTAAGACCGCAAGACGATTCAGGTTTGCAGCCCGCTGTGTGTGTTTTATTTGTGCCTCAGCTGGAGATTCGTAAGTTTGATCTTTGCTTGGCGATGAACCTATACATCCAGCCATCCCCACTATTGAACTAATTAATACCGTACACAATATGTTATATTTCATATCAATTTCTCTTCACGTGACCGAACAATCTAGTCCTTCGGCGAATAAATTAAATGAGTTAAAGTTAAATCACTTTTCCAAAACTCTTGTCTACCTTCATCGCCATCTATTGCAGCCAAACGTATCCCCGCAACATTTAACGACGAATTATTCTTTTCAATCTGCCACGATAACTTTAAGATCTGCTCCATATTTGCCTTATCAATCGTTACCCGGGTGGATTGAATCAGAAATGGTGTTTTGTCAACACGGCGAGCTGTATCTGACCAAACACTCCCGAGCGTTGGCACATTTGATTTTTGTGCTGCCTGTTCCAATCTCACACGCATATCACTAAGTTTTACACCTTCAGATTCAACAAGCTTCGGCTTATCTTTATGTGTTTTAATCTGATCAATAATCGCAACAGCTTTATGATAATCTCCAATTTTATTAATAGCAGCAACTCGGTATTGATGGTGCTTTATAAATGACCATACACAACCTAGTACCAGAAAAACAGAGATACATATAAGTAAAGTCAAACGCAACGACTGTTTCATCACTTTCCCCTTACAGAAGAAATATGCAGAGGCTGAGATTTCTGTTTCAGAAGCCCTACAATACTGAAACTAACCGTACGATCAGCCGTTTGGTCTGTACGCAATAGTTCAAAATTGTAGTCCTCTATATTTCGTAAACCCGCCACAATTTTATTTGCATCAACATGTGAACGTGTCGTCCCATAAACGCGGATCTGCCTTGCCTCAATCTGAAGTTCATCTAGTTTGAAGCGTATATCTATTGGCAGATAAGAAAGTACATCGCGGATCGTGAACAACATTGAACGCTGCTCTGGTAACTGAACGGATTCCGCATTAGTGCTTTGTAGTTTGCGTTGCTCACTTTGGAGACGCCCCATGATTCCTAAAGGAACCGACTGTCCAGGAAAAGCTTCTTGATATAGCTCAATCATGGCTTGATTCGCTTGATCAAATTCATGCCGGTATGCACGTGCCCTAATGCTAAGCGACACTAAAATACTAATCAGCAATAGACAAACACCTAACGCTGCAAAAACGCCCTGCTTTTGATATCGAAGCCAAGAAGATTGAACTGCCAGTGGTCCCGTTCGTAAATTGAAAACAGGTACTTTCTCACGTCGATGTAGATCAACGGCTCCTTCATACAACAATTCCAATATGGGCGTTGCAACAATTTCGAGTTTCAAATCGCAACGTTCTTGTAGTTCGCGAACAAGATCATCAGATAAATCCACACCTAAAATGAGTTTGGTATTATCTGATTGATCTAGATCTACACCCGACAATATCGAAACATGCACTTCATCACGGAGTAAATCCTTCTCGGTAAGTAGCCGCCATGAGACTATTCGCCCTGAATGAAGCTGAATTATTGAGTAAATGCCATTAGGCTCAGGAAGAATAATCGCTTGACACGAATCGGGGATTTTTTTCTGATGTTGCAATACGTGAAAAACAAAAAAGACCTTTGGACAAATCGCGCCTGGTGATATACCACGATCTTCAAGCTCAGCTAAAATCCGCTGCAATGGCTTAGCTTCAATAGCACAACCGAGTGCCATTGCTGAATGTGAGTTGATGTGAAATGATGCAGCAACTTGCTCCGCATCAAGTGGCAAAAACTCCTCAAGCTGAAACAACATGGTACTAAGCCGTGATCGTTTACTCTCATTCAATTGGATTGATGCGACATAACACCAATCCGATGGCAGTCCAACCAAAGGCTCATTAATTCGTTTATTACTAATCGCATCTTCTAATGCCTTAGGATCAACTATAGCAGAAGGGCGTTCCTGATCTTTAATTATTGGAATCGATGTGATTTTAAAATCTACATCTCCATCGGCAACTATCACCGCATGATCGTCATCGAACAGAATGGCATGTATTTCATGCTTCATGAATTATTGCCCCCCCATCGAAATGACATGTTTTTGCTGATCAAATTCAATCTCGATCGCATCTTTTTTAATCTCAGTCACTGTTGCCTGCCCAATAGTATCACCAATACCAAGAAATACTGTTTGCCCTTTACTATCTACTGCAAAAGCTTGCAGCTTCTCGCCTAGTACGCTAGTACCTAGAAGCTTGATTGATGGAGGACGAACTACCTTCTTCTTTACAGGTTTATCGTAAATTGTCTGCTGGAACGGTTTTTGCCACAACGCCCTCATATCAGAAAGTGAAAACAACTTTTCACCTGAGATGCTATCTAACTGAGATTGTGTCTTCACAAATTGATTTATGTTCGGAATCGTTACAGGCCAATAGTAGCTAGCACACACTATACCAACAGCACACAGCAAACACATAACCGCGATGGTACTGAGCAAACCTTTAATCTGTCTTGGTAATAATCTCATATAAACCTCATACATTACCACAGAAACGATCTAATATGAACGATCTTATCTAAATCACTCTGATCACGACCATTCGGCTGATCTATTGTCATAATACTCCAGCGATACCGCTGCCGAGTAGGCGACTGTAGACGCAGCATCATCCCGTATGATGTAGGAGGCTGATCAGAGATCACTTGATTAACGTAAGCCATTTCACGTTCACTCAGATCTAGTTGCGGTAATATACGGGATAAATCTAGATCTGGGGCTTCATGACGCAGTTCTAAAAGCTGAGTGACTTTCGTGTGGCCAATCTTTGGATGAAGCAACGCTTCGATAGTAGCTGGATCTGCGGAACGGTAATCTAACATACCACTAGACCAGCATGTTAGATATTGATTCGCCGATTGCTCAGCCTTAACCATACTGTCCAGAATCTGCGTAGTCATTATTCCAAATAATTGATCAAGACTATAAAACTGGATCGCACTAGGACCATCTACCACATTATCTCTTGCACTATCCTCTGTACTCGTTGTGCCGTTCCCCAAGTTGATTTCTGAATCCGGAAGCATTGATGCTGAAAACTTAACCGTCAAATCTGGAAAGTTTACAAGCTTCTCAACAATTGCTTTTACTTCATCACCAGACAATTGGTCATACAGAGTGTTCACATTGGCCTTCGCGTCCTCATTACTTAAACAGATATCAAGATTAAGGTCATTATGCTTAATCTTTATAGATCTGTTTGCAAAAAACAATGATTGTGTCTCATCGTTTAAGTTCCACCCATCATCCGTCCTAGTTTGCCCCGACTTTTGTTTTTCTGTCTCTAATATATAACGCGCCTGACCAAGTACATATCGCTCGCAGCTTCTCTCTAGCCACTTGGATTTCATCGCTTGCTCGACCTCAAGTGTTTCCAAAACACTGCTATGTGACTTCCGTGCCAACATAGCGAGTGATGTTCCTGCAATCACGAGTAAGAACAATGTCAGTACTAAAATAAACCCCCTATCTCCAAACCGTTTCACAGAAATCATGAAGCACCTTCAATCTGCATTTGTGCATATAGCTCGAATTCCAGCGCTTCCTGATCGCGGCAATAAAGCTTTATCGCATACGGCAATTGATGCTTTATCTCTACTTCAGAAGGTTGTTCATCAGGCTGAACTAATTGTTCCAATTCTAATCGTGACACATCAAATTGCACCACATCAATCGCAATTAGATCGACATTCGGCTTACTCCGTTGAATTTGCGGATGTGTGTATTGCCTACGAACAAGTATTCTAGGTTCACTACGACCAATTGCTTGATAAACCACCCGCACAGGTATGTATCGCCGTTCATGATCAAAAGGGTCAATCTCGCATAGCGTTTGCAACTCAATCCTATCTCTCAGAATATCTACGCTTGTCGCATGATCAAAATCACGTTTAAACTGTGCTTTGATTCGTCTTTGCCACGGAGGATCAAGAAGTGACTGCTTAGTACGCTGCGTTATGATCTGTGATGTGCGACCTAAAGAACTAATAACTTGGATGACAGTAGCAAGCAATACCGCAGCTATCACAACCGTAGCAACCAGCTCGATCAAAGTAAAACCATCTTGGCAGTAAGCAAACTTACGTTTCATCCTCACCACCTTCTGCCGGATCTTCCTCCTCCGTTTTCTCAAAAGCAGAAAGATTACTTACAATCATCTCAACAGTTAAAATTTCCTCTTCATAGTGATCCTGAAAACTTTGCTCAAAAACGCTTAATTTCACCAACGTCATCTCTAAAACATCTGGCACATCCTCGACCAAATCAATTGGCCGTACTTCCCAATAGAAACTATGGCCGCCGTCAGCTTCTAACATACCCCGCATCCCAACCTCCAACTGGTGCTCCGAATCTTGCCATAACTGCTCAAGCATATCATCAACCGCGAGAATCGCTTGTTGTTTCAGAACCATTCGCTCAGATTGACGGAGATGTTTGCCGCGTGCCGTCACTATACCCACCAACAATACGCTCAAAATCACAAGTGATGCCAAAACTTCGATCAGTGTAAAACCTTGCCACCAAATGTTTCGATTCTGAATATTATAGTATACGCCAACATTACTTCGCAGAAAGAATCGCATCGATTTCCTCCTGCTTTTCAGTTTGATAAACTTGACCAGTAATACCTGCAAAAACAAGCCAAACAGATGCGGAAGTATCCACCTCAATGCGTTCAATGACCCGATCAATTTTCAGCGCGTATGTTGTCATAATCCCCTGTGAACTCACCGGCAATGCAATCTGCGTATGACTTGATTCTCCACCAGCCAATCGGATCTCACTCAACCGATACGACTGATGCATACGCCATGTTTGTCCGTCACGTTTGTACGCTTCATATTCATTTTCCGAAGGTGTCACCAAACGGATCGTGCTCGGGACCTTACTTAAATCAAAACGCAATTGCCCTGCTTTTCTATGCAGTACCGCATACGACCTTACACGTTGATCCATCATTACCAATTGATCAATCACATCGTCACGTGTCACCTTATCACTTAGACCTCGCAACGATACAACAACCGTACCTGCTAGCAAACCGATGATGATCATACAAACCATCAACTCAATGAGTGTAAAACCACGCAAACGCAATTCAAGCTCCGGTGTTTCACGTTATTATTGCTTCAAATTCCAATTACCAATATCGCTATCGGCACCTTCGCCGCCTTCTTTCCCGTCCGCACCTAAGCTATAAACATCGTAAGCATCTTCGCGACCAGGATAGTTGTATTGATATGCTCGGCCCCACGGATCAATTGGCTTCTGCCTTAAGATCGAATCGACCTGCCCGTCAAGTTTCTCCGACAGCACATCTAGCCCCTCATCACTTGTAGGGTAACGATCGTACATAGCGTAGTAGGTTTCTAACGCCTCACTAATCGAAGCGATCTCCATTTTCGCAGCATTTGTTTTTGCCTGCACCAAATAAACCCGTGTGCTCACCGTCACAACACCCGCCAGCAAACCAATGATCACCAACACAACCATCAGCTCGACTAATGAAAAACCTCTTTGATAACCATAAGTATGTGTCATTGAATGTTCTCCATTCATCATTTATTTATCCTTGATTAGAGCGTGCTGCCCATTTCCAAGATTGGCAATATCGTCGCAAACGCGATCGCACCGATCATAACCGCAAGTAATACGATTAAAATTGGTTCAAGCACCGTGGTAAACCGCGTCGCCGCAGTCGCAACCTGCCGATCATAATCCTTTGCCAAACGAGACAACATTTCCTCCAGTCGTCCGCTTTGCTGACCAAGCGCAAACACCTGCACAACCGTGGGGCTAAACGCCCCGGTTAACGCGAGCGCTTCTGCAATATCGCATCCCTCAGTCACCGCTTGCTCTGTTTCCTCCAACGCATCACGAAGTAACATATTTCGAACAGCTTCCCGCGCAAGACGAATCGCCTGCTCAAATGGAATCCCACCTCGCATTAGCGTTGCAATCACAAACGACAGTTGTACCACTGTTTGTTTACGAATCAGGTCCCCCAAAATGGGGATTCGCAAAATCAAACGGTGTATCCCATGCCGCCCACGATGAGTACGCATCATTGCAGAAAAAACAATCACCACCGAAAGGACACAACCTACAAGCAGCCACCATTGATACAAAATAAAGTCGCTAACCGCTTTTACGACCAAAGTAATCATTGGTAGGTCACGGTTTGCCTCCTCCAGCGATTCGATCAAACCCGGCACGACATATACCATCAAAAAGATGCAGACCAACACACCAATTCCCAATACAATCAATGGGTATAGCAATGCCGACAATACACGGTTCTTCAATGAAGCCGCATGTTCCTTAAAATTAGCAAGTTCTTCGAGCACTCCATCCAGATTCCCCGAATCTTCACCCACGGCAACCATACTGACTGTGATCGCGTCAAATCCACCTCTTCCCGACTGCGAATGTTCTTTCAATGCTTCACTCAGCGACACACCAGAAGCAACACGCTCACGCACCTGAAGCAATACTGTTTTAAGATGGCCATGCTGCTGAAGAATAATCGTGTCCAGCGCTTCAAGCAGTGGTGTTCCCACACCTAGAAGCGTCGAGAGCTCTCGAACAAACTCAACCAACTGCACTGACTTAATCCGACCGTACCACATACCCCTAAAATTAATGCCTAAGAAAGATGATCCTTTCATACCAATAGGCTCAACATCATGTACTACCAAGCCCTGCTCACGTAATTGATCGCGCGCCTGTCGCGCACAATCAGCGACCACCGTACCATCCAGTACATGATCATCATGATGGGTCGCTTTGTAACTATAGACCGCCATTAGCTCTCCACCGACCGCATCGTTACGCGCAACACTTCATCAACCGTGGTCACACCTTGTAATATTTGTCGTACACCCGAATCCCGTAACGGCTTCATGCCGACTGACTGAATCGCTTCCTGTTTGATCTGTGTTGCAGTCGCGCGTTGCTGAACCAGCTCACGAATAGGCTCATTCACCATCAAAAGTTCATACAAACCCACACGCCCGCGATAGCCTGTATCGCGACATGCCTCGCAACCTTTGCCAACACGAATACCTTGGGTATCAACACACGACTCATCAATCTCAAGGCGATGCAGCGAGCTAAGCACTGATGCATCATGTACTGCACATGCAGTACATATCCGTCGAACCAAACGCTGCGCCATCACACCCACCAATGAACTGGCTACCAGATAAGGTTCGATCCCAAGATCCAGCAATCGTGTCACGGCACTCGCAGCATCATTGGTATGTAATGTCGAAAACACAAGGTGGCCTGTGAGCGCTGCCTGAATCGCAAGCACTGCGGTTTCATGATCACGGATCTCTCCAACCATGACAATGTCTGGATCCTGCCTCAGAACACTACGTAAACCGCTCGCAAACGTCATCCCCTTTTTATCACTCACCTGAATCTGACTAATCCCATCAAGCTGATATTCGATCGGGTCCTCAAGCGTTAAAATGTTGAGCTGCTTACTATTAATCTCACTCAACGAAGCATACAGCGTGGTTGATTTCCCTGAGCCCGTTGGACCTGTCACCAAAATAAGTCCATGCTCTACAGCGATCAGTGAGCGGTATTCATCATAAGCTTCAGCACCCATTCCCAAATCACTGAGTGTGTACAACCGTGCACTCTTATCCAACAAACGTATCACGATACGTTCACCATGACTGCTTGGTACGGTTGAAACACGCAAATCTACAACACCATCGCCTACCTGTACTGTCGCACGTCCATCCTGTGCAAGTCGCTTCTCAGCAATGTTCATCTTCCCCATTACCTTCACACGGCTAACCATCTCCTCCAACACACTCCGCGGCAACCGATATGCATCGAACAACACACCATCAATTCGGAACCTCACCACCAACCCATCTTCATGTGGCTGCACGTGCACATCTGATGCTTCTGCCTTCACCGCTTCAAACAAGATCAAATTTACTAGCTTGATCACCGGTGCCTTTGAAGACACATCAAGTAAATCTTCTTTCGTACTTTCGCCTGCCCTCAATACTGTCCGCATCGCATCTAAATCTGAATCACTCTCGATCTTGTCGATCACTGCATCCGCCTGCCCCGTTCGCTGCTGATAAGCCTGATTGATCTTCGCCAAAATTGATGCATGCTCAAATTGCTCAATCCGCGTGTTCGACACACCAAACATTCGTCGCAAGACATCAATGACATCAGGGGATGTTTGGTCACTTACCGCAATCACTATCTCCCCTTCAACTGTTCCAACGAGCCCCATCACTCCGTGCCGTCGGGCATAACCAATTGGAATGCAGCCTATAAAACTAGCGGATACACTACACTCAGATAAAGACAATGCTGCTCCCATATCAATTTTGCTATCAAACTTCTCCGAATCTGATGAACAGGATGTATCATCGTTACCAACACTGCTCGCTTGCATCTGGATTTCTTGTTTTGTTACATTTTCAATCATAGCAAACTCACACTGTCCGGGATCACTTCATGAGAACCGGTTGGCTCGTAGGATAATCTTGATCCAATCCAGTTGTCTCAAGTCCTGCATTTGAAAAATAACGAAGATCAGAAAAGTTATCTTCTCTCAAAATGTATGGCCGAATAAAAATATACATGATCGAATCACTGCTTTTGATCTCCTTACTACCAAATAAATAATCCAGTATCGGTAGCTCACCGAGAATCGGAACCGCTTGCGTCGTATCGCTTTCATCTTCTCGGCGCATACCACCTACGATAATTGTGTAACCATTCGGCACCGTCACCTCACTACTAATCGAATTGGTTTGACGTGGTGGCGGTATACCATTTGATCCTTCACCAGAAAAGCTATTCAACGTCACTTCATACTCCAACCGGAGATGATCGCCTTCAGCAATATGAGGTTTCATACTGACCTGCGTCCCAGCTGAAACAAAACCACCGAAGCTCGTAGTCGAAACTGTGTCTGATGCATTGACGCTTGTAAAAGGTGCCTCACTGATACTCTCAATACGACCGGTGGCATTGTCATTCACAAGCAAACGTGGCATTGCAAAAACACGACCGCGACCATTAGTCTTTAACGCTTTAATGATAATATCAGCAACGTCAGTTTTAAAAACCGTACCATTGAACCCTGGGGATGATCCCAGTGACTTGGCCCCCGTACTGCTGTCTGTACTACTCAAACCAAAACTCGAGAACAGCCTCGCTTTCACATCACTCCCCATATTGATCTCACCACCAACCTCAACACCGTGCGATAAATCATTCTTATGATCAATCGTCACAATCGTGCATTCGATCAATACCTGTGGCCGTCTTACATCTAGCATCTCAATCAATTGCCGATAGATGTCCTGAACGGATTTTGGCCCCATTAATAAAATACTATTCGTATTCTTATCTGCTGTAATGGAGATATTCTCTGTTTGTGCACCAACTGGTTCTGGCTGATTAGTCGTCGCACGGGAAGATTGGCGTTCATCTAGCAGTGTGATATCAGACGGCACACCATTACTGCTAACCACAACTTCTTGAAGAATTTCTTGATCCAGCGCACGTATTGTTGCGAGCACTTCTTCTGCATCTGTGTGCTTAAGCTTATACTTCTTAATAACACGTTGCTCCTGAATCGTCTTGACATCAAACTGCTCAACAAGCTCCTGTAACCTCTCGTGTTCAGCCGTTGTTCCTATGACAAGTAAAGAAGCCGAATCATCATCCCGTATAATCTTAAAGCCGCTCTTCCCACCAGCTCGCAGATCCATCATTTCGCTAGCAATCTGCTCCATACGATCCACCTTCACATACTGAAGTGGATAAACCACAAGCTTCCTGCTAACCGCGACATCCAGTGCCGCTAGTATTTCTTTGGCACATGCCATCGCCCGATCATCCGCAATAACAATCAATTGATTTGTTCGACTATCTGGAGCAATGAAAATTGGCACCACCCCACTTCCTCCCGAACTACCCACATTTCCACTTAACTTGTACCGTTGCTGTACGAGTTGAATAATCATTTGTGAGAGCTGTGATGGATCGTGATATTTAAGCCGCATGAAAGCAATCTTCATCAGCTCCCCAGGCCGATCAAACAGAACAAGTACTTCCTCAATCTTACTCATTTGACTCTTGTAGTCTGTCACAATCAATGCGTTCTGACTTGGTACGACAATTACATTTCCTGAACTACCCATTGATTGAGACAAGAATGGCTGCACAACACTTTGTGCCTGATTCACATGAACATGATGAAGTGTTACAAACCATGTAACAACTTCATCTCCCTGTCTATTTTTATCTAAAATCGCCTCTCCACCACGCTCCGATATAGAAGTGGTGTTACTGCTCAATGATTTTGCATGAACAACACGCTTCCAGCCAACTTGATCGTCGACCAGTAGCAACCCTTTCATTTTTAACGCACTCTCTAAAATTGGCAAAAGCGATTGCTTAGGAATTCGCTTGGGCATATTGAGTGTAATACGTTTCCCACCAATCGCTTCATCATAAATCACATTGATACCAAGCTGCCGTGTCACATAGTCTGTCAAAACTTTCAACTCAACATTAGGCGCTAAATTCAGTTCCACATAATCTTGAGTTTGAGTTTGCGCAACAGCAGCTTCACGTGAATTGTCTTGACCAAAAATCGGCACGCCTAAGCATGCCCATATAGCAACGAACAAACATAGAAATTTGATACATGAATAATGTAATTTCAAAAGACCTTTACCCCTGGTATACATACAAGCACCACAGAAGCCAGCAATTGATCTTTAACAAAACCAAACAAACACCGACCACATCATACTAGTCAGCTTCAACAACTAACAAGAAGGGCAAACTTGTTCACACATGATTGTAGTAACCAAATCTATAGTTACTTTCATCATCATATTATCAAATATGATCATCTCCGCCCACAACCATACCACACAAAAAAAAATTCGCATCAATACCCCACCGGAAACATTGTATGTAAACCACGCCCTATTTAAACTTTAAGCTATTCTGTAAGTCCTCCCCTAATCTACGCTACGAGTATCACTATCTAATGTAATACAAAAACCTCTTTACTTGATTTAAAGAGCAATTTCCATACAGACATCTAGCTTTAACATCCCTTATGAACATATAGAGCTCGGATTTTAGAGCCGCAAACTTGCCAACTAGTGCAGTATATTAACTCTCACATCTTATTCACCCCCTCTTTTTTTTCTTCTTACTCCGCTTGCGGTTGATCGGGCCGTCCTTTGGACGGTCTCCGGTGAACTGAATCCCCTTCTGGGTGAACTTTTCAGGCTTCTCATACTCTGGCCCTTGATTGCGATCATCGCCCTGCCAATTGTCCTGTCCTTCAAAACGCTTCTTCTCACCACGCGTTTTTTTCTTCCTCAACTTTTTCGGCGCGCCCGGCTTCCGCATGATGAACAAATAATTAAACCCGCGTAAAAAGAAGTTCTCTTCCTCAGCAGCTGCACGATAGTTACCCATTTCAAGCGTCCGGTTATGCCGCACGACACTCACAATATCAATCGCTTCAAAACCCTTGGCCTGCATCCGTCCGAACAACTCAAAACCCAGCGCGTGAAACCCTTTTTTGTGTTCATACGAATCACTCACGTACAAACCAAGATGGCCGCCCGGCTTGAGTACCCGGTACATCTCATCAATCACTTTTTCCATCGCATCGTAATAATCGCCATTCGCAGCGCTCAGCTTCCCGATGCAACGCGGATCATCCGAATACTCCAAGTGCGTGGAATACGGCGGATCAATAAACACAAAATCAACCTTCCGGTCTTCCACCGGTAAGTCCCGCGCATCCACACGAAAAATATCATCTCGTGTCGGGTTCACGTCATAGCCCAGCGCCTTGCGTTTAAGATCACGTGCCACATCTAGTGTCGTCCCGCTGCCACAGCAGGGATCGATCACCAAGTCGCCTTCTTCGGTATATCGCTGGAGTAGATTCCAAATCACATAGCTCGGCGTTGCCCCACGGTAATTCGGATCGCCCTGCACATCATCGCCATAATGCTGCGATGGATAATCCCACAGCGTCGTCGGCTGAATACGGAGCGGTGGCTTCTTAAAAGGTGGCAGCCCACCTTGACTGCCACCGTCGCGCCCGCCCATGCGTGGCTTGTAATCGCGATTGGTCCGGTGAGAGTATCGGCTGCCTTGCCCACCGCCGCCACGTCCTCCCTGGCCTCCCCCGCTATAGCCTCCACGACCACCGCCTTGTCCGCCACGATTTGGATTACTTCGTTCATTCATGCCGCACATTCTAGTCGCCGAACCGCCAAACGCCTAAAGTGCCTGTAGAAAGGACATTTAAGCCTCAATCTTCCACATACAGCATCGCGATCTCGCATCCAGTAAAATAGTCGCCTCGTTTCCAGTCTGCCCCATTCATCCCCGCCGGTGTATCAATCCTATGGCCAACGACTCAACCAAAATCATCTACTCCATGCTCGGCGTGAGCAAAAAGTACAACAACAAAACCGTCCTCACAGACATCTCGCTCTCCTATTACTACGGCGCCAAGATCGGCGTCCTCGGACTCAACGGCTCCGGCAAGTCCTCACTCCTCCGCATCCTCGCCGGCATCGACAAAAACTTCGACGGCGAAACACAAATCACCCCCGGTTACACCGTCGGCTACCTCCCGCAGGAACCCGAACTCGATCCCAACGCCACCGTCCGCGAAACAGTTGAAGAAGCCGTCACCCACATCACCGACCTACTCAAAGAGTTCGACGAGATCTCCGAAAAATTCGCTGAGCCGATGGCCGACGACGAAATGGACAAGCTCCTCACCCGGCAAGGCGATGTGCAAGAACAACTGGACATGCTCGGCGCATGGGACCTGGACGCACGACTGGACATGGCGATGGACGCGCTGCGCTGCCCGCCGCCCGACACCAAAATCGACATCATCTCCGGCGGCGAAAAACGTCGTGTCGCACTCTGCAAACTCCTGCTCCAAAAACCCGACATCCTCCTACTGGACGAACCCACCAATCACCTCGATGCTGAAACGATCCACTGGCTGGAACAACACCTTCATCAATATGAAGGCACGGTGATCGCTGTCACGCACGACCGCTACTTCCTTGACAATGTTGCCGGCTGGATTCTCGAACTGGATCGCGGTGAAGGCATCCCGTGGAAAGGCAATTACTCGTCCTGGCTGGATCAAAAGCAAAATCGCCTTGAAATAGAGCAAAAACAAGATAAAAAACGCCAGCAAGCACTCAAGCGTGAGCTTGAATGGATCGGTAAAACCCCGCAAGGGCGGCAGGCGAAATCAAAAGCCCGGATCGCATCGTTCGATAGCTTAACCAGTAATGATGAACGTCAGCGCGCCCGTGAAGCGCAGATCTACATCCCGCCCGGACCGCGCCTCGGCGACCTTGTCATCAAAGCTGAGAACCTCACCAAAGCCTACGGGGACACGCTCCTCATCGACAACCTCTCCTTTGAACTCCCACGCGGCGGCATCGTCGGTATCGTCGGTCCCAACGGTGCCGGCAAAACCACGCTCTTCCGCATGATCACCGGCTCTGAACAGCCCGATGAAGGATCACTTACCATCGGTGAAACCGTCGCACTCGGCTATGTCGATCAAACACGCGACGACCTCGACCCCGGCAGCACCATTTGGGAGACGATTTCATCCGGTGCCGATTCGATCAAGCTCGGCGACACCGAAGTCAACTCCCGCGCCTACTGCGCACGCTTCTCCTTCACCGGCCCTGATCAACAACAAAAAGTCGGCACACTTTCAGGCGGACAACGCAACCGCGTCCACCTTGCCAATATGCTGCAAAAAGAAATGAACGTTCTGCTCCTCGACGAACCGACCAACGATCTTGATGTCAACACCATCCGCGCACTCGAAGAGGCACTGCTCTCCTTCGTCGGCTGCGCAGTGGTTGTCTCCCACGACCGCTGGTTCCTCGACCGCATCGCGACACACATCCTCGCTTTTGAAGGCAACTCAGAAATCGTCTTTTTCCCCGGGAATTACTCGGATTATGAGGCCGACTATAAACGCCGCAAAGGCCACGATGCCGACCAGCCCCACCGCGTCAAATACCGAAAACTCACCCGCGATTAATTCCGCAATTAATCGCTACAACACCTCTCCACAAGATCTATTTTCATACAACAACCAACTTCTTTAACCGAAGCTCAAACTGTATCTGTTACAATTGGCTGGATAATCTGGGAACTGACAAACATCTAATATAAACCATGCGCGCAACACCATCTAGCAATATCACTGTGCTTATCGTGACACATAACCGCCGCGAATATGTCTCTGCAGCTATCGAATCTGCACTCAATCAAACACCCAAACATGAAATCATCGTCTGGGATAATGCCTCAACTGATGACACCACCGACCATATCAAAAAGCACTATCCATCAGTTACGCTTCACGAATCCTCCGACAACATCTCTGTGCTCACTGCACGCAACCGACTCGTTGAGATGTCCACAACTCCTTATGTCTACTTTCTCGACGATGATGCTTATTTTGATGATCCCGATACCCTACAAAACACACTCGCCTACTTTGCGCATCCACGCATTGGCATTGTCGGTTTACCCATGATCGAACACAATCAATTCATCCAAGGCTCCGATGAATTGATGGCTACATCAAAACTCGAATCACTGCGTTTCCGAAATTTTTGTCTTGAATCCGCATGTCTTGCCCGCCGTGACATCTGGCTATACCTCGGCGGTTACCGCGAATCGCTAGGCTTCTACACCGAGGCCTCCGATCTCTCCATCCGCATGATTCAACTCGGTTTCGTCATCGCCTTTGCAGCTGTCACACCCCTGATCCACAACCCGCCCCCCAAACCCAAGACCGGGTTCGCCTCTCATGCCACCCGCGCCCATACGCACACTGCCAACAACATCCTCTTTACCTATCGCTACGTACCCCTGCTCCGTATTCCCATAGTCTACCTCGGGCAACTCAAAGTCATCTTCCGCCGATATGCTGAATTCAACCGCCGCCGCCTCCTACCCGTTGGCCTGTTCAACGGTATGGTCAATATTTTTAAACACCTCAACTCTCGCAACTCCCTGCCCACGCCGATTTACGTCCAATGGTGCTGTATGGACCAACCTGGCATCACCTTTGAGCATCTTGATCAAATCCTTCCTCCTTTGCCCTCTGTTCCTGATTCCCCTGCTCAATCGCAACATGATTCTCCCTCGGAGCCTCAAACAGCCGAATTTCAGCGGTAGCCCCGCTTGGGAATCCACAAAATCAGCTTTTCCTCACTGCCTGCTACACCGAGAAAACCCGACCATACTTGCCTCCCTCTCTCACCAAGATTATGATTTATCGTCTTATCCAGAACGAACTTGAGTCACAATCCTAACTCAGGGGTTATATCCATTATGAGCGAAGCCGACCACACATTGGGACAAGCCACCACCGCCGATCCCGATACCGCAGCAAAGTATTTTCAGCAAGGTCTTGCTGCCGAAAAAGATTGCCTCCGTGACGAAGCGATCAAGGCATACCAAGCCGCCTATACCGCCAACCCAGATGATGCAGAAATCTGCTTTCGTCTTGGCTACTGCCTCGACCTTGTCGGCGAGGAAGATGAAGCACTGCATCTATATGAAGAATGCATTAAGCGCGAAAAGCCTCACCTTAACGCGCTGATTAATCTTTCGATCCTCTATGAAGATCGCAACGAGCACGCCAAGTCTGAGCGATGTGTACGTCAGATTCTTGCCACCGCACCCAACCATCAACGCGGCACGCTCTACATCAAAGACATCCTCGCTTCCAAAGCGATGGTGATCGACGACGAAGCTGAAAAACGCAACGAAAAACACATGGTGCTTCTCGATACGCCTGTCACGGACTTTGAGCTTTCTGTCCGTACACGCAACGCGCTCCGCAAGATGAACATCCGCACCCTCGGCGACCTGCTCAAAGTCACCGAAGCAGAACTGCGGTCCTTCAAGAACTTCGGCGATGCATCACTCGACGAAATCAAGTCGATGCTCGCACAAAAAGGCCTTCGCCTCGGACAGTCTGTCGAGCAACATCAACAAGTCGTCAAGCAACAAGTCTACGATCAACTCGTCGACCAAGGCGGCGACAACGAGATCCTCTCTCGCTCGATCAACGAGATGAATCTTTCGGTCCGTGCTCGCAAGGCGCTGGCCCTGCTGAATGTCTCATGCATCGGCGACATCGTCCTGAAGACCGAAGCTGAACTGATGGGCGTCAAAAACTTCGGTATGACCTCACTACTTGAAATCAAAGAGAAACTCGTCGAGATGGGCCTCGGCCTCCGCACACTCGACAGCTAAGTTGTTCACAAACCAATCATCAATCAAGCTCAGGGCCTTGCCTTGGGCTTTTTTTCTTTTCTTCTCGCCCAATAGCCCATTCAAACCACTTTCAAGCCGCAAAAGTTGCCCGATTGGTCCCCTCAAACGATAATATGACAACGTCGCTAGTAGGAGTGCAACCTTGAGTAAGTCAAAAATCCTCGTCGCAGTTTCATCCCCGTGGGCAAGTGAAAAGCTCGTCGGTCCGGTCGCTGACCTTGCCTCTCGCCTCGGCTCGCAGGTCATCATCGCTCACGTTGCCACCCTGCAAGATGAAGATGAGCACGAATCCGACGCGACCAACCGCGGTGAACAAACACTCAAACTCCTTACTGAAGGACTTCAAGCGCAAGGCATTACTGCTGAGGGCATCATGCTCTTTTCCGACGATACCTCTAAAGCTATTCTCAATACTGCCCATGCTCGCAACTGCACCCTCATCCTCCTCGGCCTCACTGGCAAAGGTGTCCTCAAACGCCTTATCATCGGTGACGTCCCCGGCAATCTCATACGTCAAACCGACCTCCCCGTCATGCTCCTGCCCGCGAACTGGAACGGCAATATCTAAATCCCTCACCTAATCTAACCAGCGATTAGACGGCCAACCTCAATCTTCTTCAAGCCAACCGCGCAGCATCGGTTGATTTGTTTAATAGCTTTAACATATCATCCCACTGGGAAACACCAAGTTTCTCAACAAAGCCTTTCTGTGCAGCTTCCCAATATGGGATCGCCAGCGTAATACGTTCTTCACCTTCGGGCGTGAGCCGTACCATTTTAGAACGCCCCCCTTGATCGCTGTCTTCCTTGACGAGCAGGCCGTCTTCTTCCAGCGGCCGCAGGTTACGCATCAGCGTGGTCCGATCCATCACCAGCGCTCGCGCCAGTGCGCTCACACCCACTGGTTCATACAGATGCACCGCAACTAAAATCACAAACTGTGTCGAGCGCAATCCGGCAGGCTGCAGGCTTTGATCATAAAGCTGTGTCACCGCACGTGATACTTTTCGGAAGTGAAAACACGCACAAACCCCTGCGGCTTCAGTGCATTTCGCTGTTAATACTTTGCGTTTCTTGTCTGTTGCCATCGCCACAGTATACGATCATCGCCCGCTCTTGCATCACAGCATCGTGATACTTTTTACATCTCACCGCAAGAAACATTCAAAAACAGGCGCGTGTATTTACACAGGCGCCCGTCAATCCCAATCTTAACCGCGGCGTCGTGGCCGCAGGCCAAACATGAGTCCCATCCCCATCACAGCTATACTTGTAGGTTCTGGCACATTAAAACCAAAATCATCAATCGCACTCCGGCCCACGGAATCGTCATTGGTTAATGACAAACCCCCAATGAACGTGCTAGGACCGGCTGCCTTCACCACATAGCGCACCCAGTCATTACTCAGACCAATCTGATTCTTATTAGTACCGTGGTTCGAATCGCCAGCTAATAACAGACCTGTCAATGCATCATAAACCTCAACATCAACATTGATCGCTTGCGATGAAGTATCCAGAAACTGAATCACACCGTTTGGATCTGTCGCGCTGAGCAAGCGATCACGTGCAACGAATTGCACTAGCGTGGCCCCCTGACTGAGCGATACCGAACCATCCACGTTGTCTTCCTCAACCCAGAACGATCGAGCATCTTGGAAGTACAGCGGACCATCTGGCCGCACACCGATATGCCCACTGAACGTCGCGCTCAAACTACCATCATTAATCGTAGCGGATGAATTATTGCCGCTCGTACCGCCAAAATCAGTAAAGAAGTCCAACGAGCCGTTGGGCTGTAGTGCCGCCATGCTCTCACCGCTGCCCAATACAAGCCCACCGCTCAATACCACCATCGCGGCAATCCTCTGTGTGGTCGTTATTATTTTCACGTACATCTCTCCCGTCTTTCTGTCTCTCCGATGAGAAACACAACCTCGTTTTTCAGAACTATCGCTCAGCGAGGTCAAAGCGATAGCAGTCGCCGCACACTGCAGCAGATTGAGATTTAAGATGTTCACCACAATGAAAAATAAGAACTCGATTGAGCCTTAATCTGCACACACGCTATGCCACAGAACGTGCATATGCACTGTTAGTTACTATAAAACGTTTGGCTTTATTCCCAAGAGAGGGAAAGCACCTAATACTTTAAGTTGAAATCAATCTCTGCTTCTCTATTTTAACTTCCAGCACAATCCAGTGAATTGATCTTGCATCCATTCACACCTTGCACTTAAATGATGATCGTATTGCAGCTTGTATTGAAGCAACGCGGGCAATGTGTTTACAGATCGATCGACTTTATAGGAAATCATCATGTCATATCTGCGCCTGCTCTGCCCCGCCATCATTGCTACCACATGCATGCTTATTACAACCCCGACGCAAGCTGTTGTGCTTTACGACGCTTCACTCGGTACCGACATGGGCTCCGTCTTCCCAGCGGCTAACCAGGGCTGGCGACTCGGCCTTTCACCATTCCTTGGCACATCATCCTCAGTCACCACCAACACAACGCACACACTAATCGACACCTCTACTGTCCGTAGTGATAAACTCGGCTACTTCTCAGAAGACCCCACTGGTACCATCGCCACGCCTTCCATCGCACCCACACTGGATGCCTCCACAGGCTACACACTACGTTTCAAACTTCGCATCGTCAGTGAATCTCACACCGCCGCCAACACGCGTGCCGGCTTCTCCGTTATTGCAGTTTCGTCTGATACATCAAAAGCACTCGAGCTCGGTTTCTGGACAGACACCATCTTCGCCTACTCAGACGATGGACCAGATGCTGACAATGCTCCTGATTTCCTCCCCGAAGAATCCGTCAACTTTGACACCACCGCCCTTAACCTCACCAACAACTACATCACCTATGACCTCGCTGTTCTTGGCTCGTCCTACAACCTCTTCGCAGATAACACTAACATTCTTTCAGGTTCACTCCGTGATTACAGTACCTTCGCCGGCTCACCCAATCCATACGCGTTTGACTCCTTCCTATTCTTCGGCGACGACACTTCTTCTGCCGATGCAATCACCGAACTCGCCTACGTCGAAGTCCTCCCCGTAGCTATCCCCGAACCAGGCACAGCACTTCTCATGCTCATCGCAACTATCCCGCTATATCTATATCGCAGACAATCGAAACAAAACATCTAACTGTCTGCAATCACTTCACCATCAAAATTACGCAACCTTAAACAACAAAATACATCTATCCTGCGCTTAGAGATTCTCAAGTTTTCTTTATGATATGAAGCGTACATACCGCAATTGTAGATAACGAAAAAGCTTCACTTCCACCCCGCTACTTGATACATTAATGATAGAGCGTACGGGGTCTTAATAGCAGAGATAAACCCCCGGGCTGAAAGCGAAATGCTTTCAATATTCCTTGCCCCATACACCGCCTGCCCCGTCCCTAATGCACATATCACTCCGCATAATAGGGGCGGGGCACCTTTATCAATATCATTCGTTGATGACGAACATTGCAGTCATATCCGCCGCTGCTAAACTCCACACATGCCACCCCGTTCAAAACAAAAACCCCTCACACAAAAAATCCTCCCTAAGCGTACCCGACTTAAACTCGCGCACCTCTTCACTCTCATCATTTTCGCGTTACAAACCTGGTTGTTACTCACCCTCTATTTTACGACATCTGATCCACCACCACGCCTGCACCTCTTCGAACTTATCTGGGCGCTCATGCACCGCCCCGCTTTTTATCCGCTTGTGATCCTCATCCTTGCCGCACCGCCACTGACCTTCATTGCCTTTAAGATCAGACCCCGCACGCCCATCTACCATCCACGCAACCACCGCACCTGGTTATTCATCATTTGGGCGACCACCTTCAGCGTCCTCTTCATCTACTTCCCTCATCGGATTGATCTGATGCTCCGTATCCTAGCCGGCCAATACCTCTCTACCTGACTCGCCACTCAACCACACCGAACCTATAATATTGATATGCCTACCTACGTTTACCAAGTCATTCTCGATGGCGACGAGCCGGGACAGATTTTTGAAGTCACGCAGCGCATGTCTGACGACCCGCTCACCCATCATCCCACCACCGGTCAACCGGTCAAGCGCATCCCTCAAGCCCCCGCCATTGTCGGTGATCATACCGAAGCACGTGCGGCCAAAAATCTCTCCGACGACAAGCTCGGCAAACTCGGCTTCACCAAATACGTCAAAACCGACACCGGCAAGTACGAAAAAACAGCCGGCAAAGGCCCGGACAAAATCAATCGCAAGACCGACTAATCTACCACCAAGATCATGCAACATTTCTTTGTACCCTACACGCCACTAGCTATGACTCGCGGATACATCTGAAAACCCCATCAACACAATCACTCCTATCACAATTAATCCCATCCCGACCATCCCCATCACATCGATTCTTTGCTTAAAAAACAACAACCCCACGACTGATACTAGCACGATTCCCACCGCACTCCAGATCGCATACGCCACGCCCACTTTCATGGTTTTGAGCGTCAACGACAAACAATAAAACGCCACACCATACCCAAGTAAAACCGCCACACTCGGCCAAACCTTTGTAAACCCCTCGCTCATTTTCAAGGTGCTTGTTGCTAATACCTCAAACAGAATCGCAATCAGCAAATACACATAACCCATAGCCATCTCCTTTCTCCGTGTATTCTACCACTCTTCCCTACCCACCTTTCATTCCTCTATAATCAGCCTAGCCTCAAAGGATTCCCATGAGTAAAACATTTTCCCCCGCCAACCTCGCGTTGATCTTCATCACCTTCCTTGCTGGCTATAGCCTTATTCAGCAATCCCTCGCCTACCTCACTTTCACAAATATGGACCACTGGCCATCCACCTCCGCCACCCTTGCGCAAGCCACATACACCACAACCCAAAACACGACGCGCATCCAATACACCCTCAATATCCAATACACTTACCAAGTCGATGGTTCCACCTACACCAGCTCTCAATACTCCCCTAAGACCGCCCACGTCTGCTATGACGAAACAGAAATACAAACGCTCATCGCCGACCTCAAATCGCAATCACCGCTCACCATTTACTACGACCCCGCCGATCCATCACTTGCCCTGATCAGCAAAGACTGGAACCCCGCAGAGCGTTTGCTGAACTTCGCCCTCATCGCGATCATCCCTCTCGTCTGCCTCTTCTTCCTCATCAAAAACATCAGAAAAACCGATGATGACTCCCCCACTTCTTACCCCAATCAATCCACCCTCCCCCAACCATCACTTTCACAACATTAACCAACATATCCACGAAAAAACCCGCCTCTTTCAAAACGGGTTTCTCTAGCATTCACATTTGCATCAAACCATTTATGCCGTTGCCGTTGCAGGCTCAACGCGCTGTACACTCTCGACATTTGCCTTACGCGCTGGCTCCTCAACATCTACCGGCACATGGTCAATGATATTCTCACCCTCACGCACCAAGCGAGCCGAGTTGAACACGACAATGATCGAACTCACTCCGTGCATGATCGCTGCCACCAACGGCGAGATCACATCTTTCAATCCGAAAAGCAATGCCACCATCGCCAGAATGTAAATCAGCGTACCGATCAAGTTCTGACGAATCACCGTCACTGTCCGCTTACTCAAACGGATTAAGAACGGGATGCGGTTCAGGTTGTTGTTCATCAGCGCAATCGTGGCGGTATGGATCGCAACGTCGGAACCAGCTGCGCCCATGGCGATTGAGACATCACCTGCTGCTAGGGCTGGCCCGTCGTTCACACCGTCACCAATCACCGCGACCTTGTGACCTTTGCTCTTGAGCATCTTCACAAGTTCAAGCTTGTCGCCCGGAAGCGCCTCTGCCTCGAAGTCCGTCAAGTGAAGCTCTTGCGCCACACGCAGCGCTGGGCTACGCCGGTCGCCGGTGATCATCACGCGCCGCTTCACACCTTCAATCTCCAGTTCATCCATCGCATCCGCAGCACCCGCGCGAACTTTGTCTTCCAAGCCAACCCACCCGATCAACTTGCCGTCACGTGCCACAAACAGAAGGCTCAAGCCTTCGCTGCCGGCCATGTCTAACCCACTGATAGACACGCCTTCATCTTCAAGGAATGCCTGCCGGCCCACAATCACTTGCGCCCCCTCGATCACGCACTTCACCCCGCGGCCAGCCACTTCTTCAAAGCTCTCACTCGGCTTCACCGTTAGCTTCGCTTTTTTACCCATTGCCACAACCGCTTTTGCCACAGGGTGCTTCGAGTTGTGCTCAGCTGCTACACATGTTTGAAGCAGATCGGCACCGCCCACACCTTCCACCGGCGTCAGCTTCGTCACTTCCAACTCGCCCACCGTCAGCGTACCCGTCTTGTCAAACACGATCGCGCTGATCTGCTTGGCCACCTCGAGGTCCGACACTGTTTTCACATACACACCCAAACGCGATGCACTCGATAGCGACGCAACCATCGCAGTTGGTGCGGCCAAGATGATCGCACACGGACATGCAATCAGCAGCAACGTAATACACGTATCAATATCACCCGTGAAGTACCACACAATCGCGGCGATCATCAATACCACCGGCGTGTAATACCCTGCATACTTATCAAGCAGTCGCACTACCACGGGCTTGGTTGCCGCGGCTTGCGTAATCAAACTCTGCACCTTGCCCAGTGTTGAATCTTTGCCCGCACGGGTGATCTCAATTTCAAGAATCCCAGTCTCATTGATCGTGCCGCTGAACGCTTCATCATCTACACTTTTTTCAACCGGCACGCTCTCACCAGTAATGTTCGCCTGATTGATCGCGCTCATCCCCTTGCGGATCACGCCGTCACCGGGAATCTTGTCACCAGGGCGCACGACCACCACATCGCCCGGCACCAGCTTCGCAGCATCAATCTCTTCCTCAACGCCATCCTTCAGCAGATGCGCGCGTGTTGGCGTAATGCGAATCAAACTTTCAATCGTTTGCTGTGCGCCCACAGCTGTGCGGTGTTCGATGAAGGATGCGATCAACATAAAGAACGCCACCGCACCACACTCCAGATATTGACCATCAGCAAATGCGGCGATCACCGCAAGCGCCACCAACTCCTCCATGTGCGCGCCGTCATGGGAATGCTCATGTTCGTGATCATGATCACACTTATCGCCCTTGCCGTGGCTATGCGGACACTTGCCGGTCAGCATCGCCTTGGCGGCATCCCAAACAATCGGACCACCTAGCAAGATCGACGCGATCATCGCCAATACGTCTGTCTGAAAACTAGTATCAAAGAACCACTGCGCGATCGCTGCGGTGATCAGCATCGTCCCGCCGAACAGCACCAGCTTGATCTTAAAATCAACCTGATTCTCTGCGAGGATCGGCTTCTCACCGTGATCATGATCACAGCCGTGCCCGCAATCTTCACCATGCTTATGTTCGTGTTCATCGTGCCCAGATAATTCCGTCTGAGCGCCTGCGACCTGCGTCATGAAAGACTCCTTCGAACCAATTGGCCTACCGGCCGAGATGTCCTTGCCCACCACCCTCAAGCGGTACCGCGACCCCAATCAATACCCGCTGTCCGGGTTATTACGCCCGATCTCCCCCACCGGTTCCACCAGATTGTCACAAAGCACAAATTATAATCATTTCTCGCAGCGGTGCGCCTAACTCTCTTCTGAACAGATATTTCACCATCTTTTTCCCACCCTTCGCGCCACCAAGCAAGCCTCCTCGTAATTCATAAAAATCACCAGCAAGACCTAGGCCAAACCCCATTGAGGACGCATGAGGTATATTCTAAAGTTACTGGCCTGTATTTGCGACATTTCAAGCAACCTCGCCGTGGGCAAAAGGCCCTTAAACTCACCAGAACGCATCCATTACGAGGGATCAAACATGTCATTCAACCATAAGTGGGCACTCGCTGCCGTCGCGGCAGCATGCTTGGTAACACCTCAGTTTTCGCAGGCCGCCACACAAACCGTCACCGGCGGCGCGTTTGACAGCCTCGACGACGAGATAGCCACCTATTATCTCACAACCAGCACCGGCTCGACCGGTGGTGTCTTCATGCATAGCAACCAAATCACGGGCCTGGATAAGTTTGACCCCTCACTCGGCACGCTCACCGATGTCACCATCACTGTCAGCTATGAGTTCCAATACGCCATCTACCTGGAGACCTACTCCGTTACTCCACCGGCTAATCCAGGCGATCCAAATCCCTACAATGTCTCGGTGAACGCGCCAGACCTCGCCATCTTCATCGGTGTTACCTCATCTTCTACACCCGGTATCGCAGTCATCAACAGCGCTTTGCTCGGCCCACTCGACCTTTTCATTGACGACACCTACGGCCCGTAGGCGGCAGCGAAGCCGACTCATTCGACAACCTCGGATCCCCTGAAGGGGTGACCGATGAATCGCTCACCTCTATCCCCCTGTTCAATCTCAACGACTTCATCGGCACCGGCGAAGTTACCGTGCTCGGTGCTTATATCGGTATCCCCGCTGACGTGGATTTCACTTCCTCGAATGTGGATGAAGCCGAAGCTTCTGTCGAAGCAAGCCTCTACCAATATGGCCCGATCTCGCTGACCTACACCTACACCCCCATCCCTGAACCCGCGTCCATGCTCCTGCTTTCACTCGGCCTTATCCCGTTTGCGACACGTAAACACACCAGAGGCTGAGCCAACCTAAAACATTCAATTGCACATCAAGCCGTGGCACTAAGCTGCGGCTTTTTTACTCACTCATCGCCACTATCACTTCATCGCTTTTCCCATTCGCCCGCCTGAAACACTGCACGGATCGAGTTATCCACATCCGCCACGGCCTTGCCATACAAAAGATTTGACCATAGCGCACGATCACGATACCATTTTTGCTGTTGAGATTCAATCTCATTTACGAGGCTAATGAGCGCCCAATAACAATTACGGCCACTCTTTGAGATTTTATCGTTAGCGTCCGTGACTGATCGGACTGCTTCACCCCCGTTTCTGGAAGGAGAGACGATCATGCATGAAACCATACGAAAAAAGCTAACCTTGATTTTGACAGCTGGCGCGGCGATGGCATTGACCATCACCACTGCATCAGCGACGCCGACCGCTTTTGTCGGCCCAGACCACTGGTCGATCGGCGATGCAGGCTCAACCTACCAAGAATGGGATACATTCACTTCCACAACCAGTAGCGCGCCTGATGTCGGCTACAACAATGCCGGCAATACCACCGCACCTATAACGACAAACACTGCTGTAGAGAAACAGGCAACGGCCCCCCCCGGCCCCGGCCCAAGTGTTGCTGGATCTGGTAACTATTACAGCTTCGCAAGCGATTACAACGTCATCGCCAGTATCACCAACGCCACCGGTTCAGGAAGTGGTACACACGTGATCATGCAGGTTGCGGCGCAAAACTCCGCCACAAGCATCGCCATTCTCGATGATCTGGGCAATGCCATCGCAGGTATTGTCAATCTTCGCAGCGACAATATGGCACAAGTTTTCCAGTACAACTTTACCCCACCCCCCCCGGCACCACAGATCCCGGTCCCCATTTATCACTACGAAGACATTCATGAATTTTACCTACCGAACTTCACGGGTGATTTTCAGATTGTTGCCGCATACGACGTGCATACCTCATTCGATGCCCTCCGTGTCGATACAAAACTCACCGACACCGCTTTCGGCATCACCGCCATCCCGGAACCCGCAGCAGCTTCATTGCTCCTCTTCGGATCAATGCTAATGCTCGGCAAACGTAGATCAGTCTAAGGGAGTGGAAGGGGCGGTCGCTCGTCGGCCGCCTCTCCTTTTTTTCCTGATTCATTGGGATTCATGGATCAAACTGTCAACACGAGTGAGACGCGAATGGTCGGTATCCAGGCCACCGACCATTCCTCTCCTATTTCTCAACTGTAAAGCCAACTGCCATGAAGCGCCAACACACCGCGTTTACACTCATCGAACTGCTCGTGGTCATTAGCATCATCGCACTATTGATCGCAATTCTTCTACCTGCGTTGTCACAGGCCAGAATTGCCGCCAGGGCCGTCAAGAACAAAAGCAATCTGCGTCAAATCCTGACCGCTTCACATATGTATTCTCATGACTACAACGGCCATATCCTCTACGGATATGTCCCCGCCAATGTTTACGGCAAAGATATCGAAGTCATCTCACATGGCTCAACAATCTCCGGCGTCATGATCGCACGTTATCCATGGCGGCTTTCAACCTATTTCTCAAATATCTGGGAAGTCATTTTTGATCACACCACACCACCTGATACTTCCTCTACTTATAGTATCAGCCTCTCTCCTGGATTTGCCCCAAACTCCGTCTATGTCGGTGGACATGTCTCCCCCTTCTATCAAGGCTTTGTCCCCTCAGGGACAACTTGGGTACCTAACGTCAACCAGCATATCGTCTTCAAACAAGCCGAAGTCAAAAAACCTTCTTCCCTGATTGCCTTCACCGAAGTGCAACAGATTTCTGGCGGATGGATCAACGAAGACAGTGGCTATTTCTGGTCTACCCCGCCTTATGCCGACGGCCAAAAATGGAATGTAGTCAATAACGAAATCAATATTGTCAACACAAGCATCGGCATGGGCCTCCCCAAAGGACGCTACTTCAATGCCACAAACACCGGCTTTCTTGACGCACATGTCGAATCACTCCGACCCGATGAGCTAGTAGACATGCACCTTTGGTATCAAGATGCAAGATACGCAACCGATGATTTTATTAACCCTTAAGATTGCCCCCTTAAGCTGTCAGTGACAATAAACCTTACTTCAGGAGCATCTCGTGATGAATCATCCGATTAAAGCCATGCTCACACTTCCACTCCTCGCCACCCTTGTGCTTTCCGTGGTTTACGCCGCCACTGCCGGCGCAAACATAGAACGCACCATCGCCACATCACCCTCTCAAACCGCGATCGTTCTCATCGGCCGTGGCGAGCCGCCTCATGATTTTCCCAAAAAGGAACTTCACCAAGCCAGACATGCGCTTAATCAGATGGCGAGCCACGCACACGAAATCAAAAACAAGAATCTCGCACTGAAGCTGCTTAACTGGCCGGTGACCCGCGAGAATAACCCGTACTACTTCGGCGTAAAGGATTTTGCTACAGAACTGGAGCTTGAGACCAATTGTCCTGTTTTCTTCGGTTTTAATGAGTTCTGTAGCCCCACCACCACCCATGCGATTCAATCTGCAATCGATGCCGGGCTCACCAACCTCGTGGTCATCTCCACCATGATGACACCACCAAACGATAACCACGCCGAACACAACATCCTAAGCGCGATGAAGCATGCACAAACAAGCCTCCCCAACGTCGAAATGACCTATGCATGGTCATCTCCAGCACGAGGGGGCGCAATATTGCTCCGCGATCAAGTCAAAAAAGCTTTGAAGAAATAACCTTCAGCACACAAACATTTCAACTTTGGTTTTCCCAATCCAGCAGACTGGCTCGCTCCGTGTCGTGAGTCAGTCTCTTTATTATGCGCACCTAAAACCCTCACAACCGTCAACACCCCACTTCAAAAACTCGAAAGCTCAAAATCACAAACATAATCCTTGCATTACCGAACATTAATCACTAAATACCTACTAAGCCACACGATCTTGCCAGTCCACTCGAGGGGTTCATCCATCAACATGACGACAGTCGCAACCACACAATCAACTTCCTACTCCTGCACCATTTGCAACAACGATATGCAACCTTGGCTAAACATCCCAGGCGATTTCAGACGGCCTGACATCAAGGACACCTACCCACTCTACTGGTGCAACACCTGCAATTTCGGCCAGCTCAAACCCACACCCACACCAGATCAAATATCTACCTTCTACCAGCTTCCGGAATACTGCACCCACACCGATGCCCGCAATCAAACACGACCGCACACATACCTACAAAAACTCCGCGCTCACCTCGCTTGGCGATTGGACCAAAGCAGTGAAATGTATGTTCCACGATTCAGAGAATTCGCTAAACAAGGCATCTCAAGCTGCTGCGATATCGGATGCGGTGGCGGCAAATCACTCCGGCGTATGAAAGAAGCCGGAATCACTGATCTCGTCGGCGTTGAACCCGACCCCGAAGCCATCAAAAACGCACAAAGCCACGGCTTCACTATCTACCAAGGAACCGCTGAAAATCTCCCCACTGAAGCGCTCGCACGCAAATTCGATCTCGTACTCATCACTCACGTCCTAGAACACACCACTGCCCCTGTCATCGCCATCCGAAACCTTCTCAAACTCGTCAACTCCGGTGGCAAACTCATCGTTGAAATACCCAACAACCTCAACGCCGGTTGTAAGCAAGATGCTCGGGCTTGGCCTTGGCTCGACGTACCAAGACACCTCAATTTCTTCTCCGCCCAAAGCCTCATAGCCCTATGCGAAAAAAGTGGGTGGAAAGTTCAATCCACCGAATATCGTGGCTACTGCAGGCAGTTCGAACCAACTTGGTTCGATTTTGAAGATCAAATCAATCGACAACAAAACACCATGCTGAACAAAAAACCAAAATCCAATCTCAGCATGGAACTATCCCGCTGGCGTCGATTTGTTCGCACCGCTTTCGCCTCTTCTGATCTGAAATATGACTCAGTCCGCGTGATCGCAACCAAGCCTTAACCATTTTTACTGCTTCGCTTCAATCAGTGCGATTAAACAATACGCGGTCACCAGATTCTGATCGCCTTCCATCCATCTATCTGCATCATTTGACCATGAACCGTCCGCAGCTTGCTTTGCTACGATTGCGTCAATCAGATCATTCTGCCAATCACGCATCACCACAGCATTACCGCGTTGCGTCGGCAACATCGATTCTCCCCATGCACTGAGCGCCCGCCCTGCTGTCATCAAGTAGTAGTACAACCCTTGCTTCTCTGCCCCTTTCGGCATTCCCGGATTCACATCAAAACCATAGTTCCCGCAAATCCAACCATAAGCCGCCTGTACGCGCGGGTCATTCTTCTTCAGCCCTGCATATAACATCGATTTGAACCCTGCATAAGTCATCGAGCCATACGTCCGCAAACCGCTCACCGGTTTGCCCGCCAGCGCTTCATCCTTACCCTCCGGCGAAGCCTGACTTTGTGCCACGCCGATATGATCTTTGTTGATGCTGGTAGCATAAATGAATCCGCCATCCTGTGTGATTTCACCCTTAGAAAACAGATCATTCTGCTCCACTCCCTGACAACGACTAATGAAAACAAGCGCACGTTCATACGCTGGGTCATCCACGCTCAAACCTGTATCGTGCAACGCTTGAATCATAAATTGCGTGTTGGATAGATCTGGACGACCATGCTTGCCATACCCTGCCCCACCATAATACGCATGCTTCGAGTCAATCACATTCCCATTAGGATCTTTCTGCCCCACCCATTGCAAACCTGTTAAGTATTGCTGTCCCTTGGTAATTGCTTGCGTCACATCGGTGCGTCCTTTAATCTTCGATAGAGCAGACAAACAGATTGCTGTGTTATAGTTCTCTAAAAAACCTTCGGAAATAGAACCGTCGGATCGCACCTTAGACATCACATATTCCAACGCCCGCGCCACTATCGGCGTCTCCAAAGACACATCTTCCGTCTCCAACAAGCTGCCCATGATCATTGCGGTAATGGCCGGCCCCGGCTGCGGTGTCCATGCACCATCATCTTGTTGTGATGCTTCCAAAAACTTGATCGCCTTCGCAATCGCATCGTCTGCTTTCTTCTGATGAGCTGCATCCACGGCATATAACTGAAACCCACCGAGCAAACTCAGCATGCAAACCAAAACCAACATCACACCAATACGATCATGCTTCATATCATTCATCCGGAATTCCTTTTCATGATTGTTTATTGTTCTTCACAACACTTCGCTCATTCGCCGCACTATCCCAGATGCCGATTCCACGGCTCAACATGCCCCCCATCATTTCCTTGATCGCCATCATGCCTCGTTGCTCCTGCTTTTCCACCACCGCCCTGTATCGCAAGAACCAATTTCTTCGCGCATACCACCGGCAAAAGCAACAATGGCAGCGTAAACACGATCGGGAAAAGCGCTCCCACCCCCGCACCGATTAATTGCCCCAACATTCCCAAACCCACGAACACAATCTGCAACACGAGCAATACTATCACCACAATCATGGCCCATAGCTTCCCCCTCAGTACACCAAACCCTGCCACAATCTCCACCACTAACGGCAACGCTGTCATTAATACCAGCGTCACCACCAACGGCATCCCCACCTCCTTCATCATCCGAAACACCTCAAGCTGCTGCTCATCCTGAACCTGCTCCGCGATCACATCCATCGGCGTCCCTAACATCACCGCTACCGAAAACACGATCAATATTGTATATCCCAGCGACACCCCCGCACTGATCCACACCCACCGTGCGGCAATCCGCGCACGACCACCTGTAGGTTGCATGCGCGCCGTATGACCAAAAGCTTCACCACCTGAAAACGAACTGGAATCATGATGCATCGACATGACCAAAGCATAGCCCAACCACCCTTGCATGAACAGCCCGGTTTGCCCTCAAGCCCCATGTTCACAATCACGAATCATCATCCTGCTATAAATCATGCCACAGATTGCAAATATGTTGCTGATTCACATTATCCTGCGTATCATCCACGTACAATCTTCCGGCTTCTTTTTCAGGAAGACATCATCCGTACAAACTTTACCGATTCAGATGGAACGCGCGCATGAGTGAGCCAGGGACCGGCCAATCCAAACCACGCAAATATATCTCGATCATCGCACGCCTACTCATTGCGGTCGTCGGCATCGGCTACATCGCATGGTCCCTTACATGGACTGATTCCATCCTCGTCCCTGCAGGCCAACTCGTCCAAGACGGATCACCCAACACCAAAGCAATTCTTCTCCCCATCGAATCTGAATCCGAAACTAGTTATCTCGTCGCTCTGCCATCCACCAAACACACGCAGTTCGTCGATCTATCAAATAACACCATCCCTAAATCGCTCCTAGGCGACCAGCCGGATCAGTTCCAGTACCGGCAAGGCATTGTCAGCACACTCCGCGAAGCAAATTACACCAAGCTCGCGATCGGCTTTCTGCTCATTGGACTCATCTTCCCCATGCAGGCCATGCGTTGGTGGTTGCTTTTGACATGTCGTGGACTCGCTGTTTCCAAACGTAAAGCCTACCGCCTCACCATGGTCGGCTTATTTTTCAACTTCTGCATGCCGGGCATGACCGGCGGCGACGTGGTTAAAGCTTACTACGCAGCAAAAGGGAGCGGCAGCAGATCCACCGCCATCATGAGCGTTGCGCTTGATCGTGTTGCCGGACTCTTCGGCCTCATCCTCCTTGCGGGTATCGTCGGGCTTTGGATGCTCGATCATGACTTGGCACGCAAAATTACCATCATTATCTGGCTTGGCATTGGCGCGATCGTGATCGGCGGTTGTATCTATTTCTCCGGCCGCACACGTAAAGCACTCGGCGTCGCGTGGCTCATGGGCAAAATGTCGCAAGACAACCCGCTTAACAAAATCGATCAAGCTGCGGTTGCATATCGGCATCACAAATGGACGGTTCTTGCCGCCATTGCGATCAGCCTCCCGGTTCACCTCGCGCAAGTCGGAGCCGTCTCACTGGCGGGTTACGCGCTGGGAATGCAAACCAATCTCGGGCTCATGTTCGTTGTTTTGCCTCTTATTTTTCTTGCTGGCTCCATGCCCATTTCCTACCAAGGACTCGGCGTTATGGAAGGACTCGGCATTGCTTTCCTCGCAATCGGTGATGTCGCCACCAACAACCAAGTCGTCGGCATGCTGCTGCTCATGCGCATCTTTTTTGTCATCTATGCGCTTTGCAGCTCCATCTTTGTCCTCCGGGGCAACATCCATCTCTTCCCGCAAATCCCTGCTACTGAAAATGTCCCAAGCGCAGAGTAAAACACCTGAATACCTCTCAACATCAAGCTCAGTACAACAAAAACACTTCACATTCAGATTTATTTCGCCGCCTGTGTTTCTATCCGCGTCTGCGCAAACTTGGCGGCCAGCTTGATCGCATGTTTCATCGAATCCGCATTCGCGAGATTCTTCCCCACAATATCAAAAGCAGTCCCATGATCCGGACTCGTCCGAATGATCGGTAAGCCCAGCGTCGTATTCACCGCCTCATCAAATGCAAGCAACTTCAGCGGAATCAATCCTTGATCGTGATACATCGCCACCACCAGATCGAATTTCCCCTTCACTGCTGCATTAAAAATGGTATCCGGCGGAAACGGCCCATGCGCATCAATCCCATGCTGATTAGCATGTTCAATCGCTGGCGAAATAATCCGCGATTCCTCATCACCAAACTTTCCGTTCTCCGACGCATGCGGATTAAGTCCACACACCGCGATCCGTGGCTTCTTAATCCCAAGATCCTTGCAACACTGATTCCCCAGATCAATCGAATCATATACTCGCCCAATGGTCAGCACGTTACGGATGTCCATGAGCGGGATATGAATCGTGGACAGAATCACATTCAGTTGTGGCGCATGAAACATCATCGCCACGCGCTTCGACTTGGTTCGGTGCTGTAAAAATTCCGTGTGCCCCGGGAAGCGACAACCGGCCATCCCCCACGACTCTTTACAGATCGGCGCGGTCACGATCGCATCGATCCCGCCCTGATCCATCGGCCGCTGCGCCGCAGCAATTGCATCATCCAAAAACGTGATCGATGCCGCACCGCCTTGTTTCGATGGCTTGCGCGATGCCGACGATAGGATCGAATACTCGTCATAATCCAAACACACAATGTCATGCACCAACGAATACGAAGCGCGGTCTGTATCGTGCTGCAACCGCCACCAGAACGGCTCGATCTCCGCCAAGTCTGCTGCATAATGTAGGAACTCATTCAAACCATAAATCACAAATCGCCCCAGCCGCCGTATCTGCGGGTCTGCCAATGCCTTTACCACAACCTCTGGCCCAATACCTGCTGGCTCCCCCATCGTGATGCCAATCACCGGCTTGCGATGTTGTGGTCCTACAGGCAAGTCCAACTCCTCCGGTGCAGGCTCATACCCCTGCCCACCCGGCGCAGTGGACTTCTCTGGTTGATCGGATTTCGAATTGTCTGGAGCGTTGTGAACCATTGATACATATTATCAAGAGAATCAGGGTTTCGCCGAGGTTCGCCCAACAAGACTCGCAGGAGAACTGGATGTGCCGTAGTATAGAGGCATGAAGAATGATTCAGAACCAGTGGACGTGGCTGTGGTGGGTGTGGGGCGAATGGGGCGTCATCATGCCCGGACATATAAGCAGATGCCCGAAGCCAATCTTGTTGCCGTCGTGGACATGGACGAAGATCGCCGTGAGACGGTTGCCGATGAATACGGCTGCAACGCCTACGACTCCGTCGAAGCGCTCATCGCTGGCGAACCCACGCTCAAAGCTGTCACCATCGCGGTTCCAACCATTCACCACGTAGCCGCCACCAAACCCTTCCTCGAAAAAGGCATCGCCTGCCTTGTCGAGAAACCCATCGCACCCACCGTTGCCGATGCCAAAGAACTCGCCGGTTTCGCCGATGGCTGCGGGACACTTCTTCAAGTCGGACACACTGAACGATTCAATCCTGCGGTCCGCACTGTAGCCGGCATGGGTCTGACCCCGCGTTACATCGAAGTCGATCGCGTCAGCCCTATGACCTTCCGCTCGCTCGACGTTGGCGTGGTCATGGACATGATGATCCATGACTTGGACATCATGCTTATGTTCGCCAACTCTCCTATTGCAAAAGTTGATGCCACCGGCGTCTCCGTCCTCGGCGAACACGAAGATGTATGCTCTGCGCGTATCGTCTTTGAAAACGGCTGCGTTGCTAACCTCACCGGCTCGCGTCTCGCACTCAAAACCGAACGCAAACTCCGCCTCTTCTCCGAAGAAGGTTACGTCTCACTTAACTACGCATCACGCTCCGGCATCGTCGTTAAAAAATCCAGCGACAACACCGATGCACTTGCGATGGTCCGCGAACAACTTGCAGCCGGAAAAGATCTCTCTGATCTGGATTACTCCGAACTAATCACGGTTGATGAACTTACCATGGATGTCCCCGAAGGCGAAGAAGATCAACTCACCGCACAAGCGAAAAGCTTCCTCCGTGCTGCGATCAATGGTGAAAAACCAGTCGTCAGTGCTGAAGAAGGCTACGCTGCCGTTGATGCCGCAGAGCGCGTCGTCCAATCCATCCGCTCACATAAATGGGTCGGGAGAGACAGTTCCATCATCTCGACTGAAGACTTAAAACAAAGCGTGAACCCCAAAAAAACCGAAGTCTAATCCGGTTCACTGGGAAGCAGCAAGGAGGCTGAAACCCAAAAAGGTTTCGATTCACACATATGATGTCGGTTCCTGATACGCTCATGATCATCTCGTTGCCGGTACTTCTGGTACTGAGCGCGTTTTTCAGCGGCAGCGAAACCGCCCTCTTCAATCTTTCACGACTCGAGCGTATGCAACTCGCACAAGCTGGTGGCATCGGCACGCTCATCACCAAATTACTCTCAGAAACCCGGCAGATCCTCATCACTCTTCTGCTTGGCAACATGACGATCAACGTCCTCTACTTCGCCATCTCCAGCGCCCTCACACTTCAAATCAGCAAAAAATTCACCGACACCTCTACCGCAGCACTCGCCAGCGCCGGCATCTCTATCGCGGCCCTCGTCGGTGTGATTCTCTTCGGTGAAGTCTTCCCAAAACAATTCGCTGTCAAATCTTCCCTCACCAGCGCCAAGCTGATCGCTCTCCCGCTCTACATGATCCACCGAATTATCGCGCCGATCCGCTGGTTTGCAGGTTTGTTTATCATCACACCTCTCGCGCGTCTTCTCGCGCCACGCGCCAGTGCGGAAATCGCGGAGATGACAAACGACGAACTTGAAAGCCTCTTGCGGCTTAGCCAACGCCGCGGCGTCATCGACCGTGAAGAACAGGAAATCCTACAGCAAGTCTTCGAACTCGGGCAGATCAAAGTCCGTGACCTTATGATCCCTCGTGTCGACATCGTCGGCCACGACATCAATCAATCTGCGGACCAACTCATCGAAACTATCCGCGAAACCCGCCTCCGTCATATCCCCCTCTACGAATCACACCTCGATAATATCATTGGTGTCATCGACACGCGCATAGCGCTCGTCAAACGCCCAACAGATAGCAATTCTATTCGTGACCTCATGCGCGAAGCGCTCTTTATCCCCGAACAGCAACGCGCGGATCAACTTCTCGTTGCTTTCAGAGATCAAGGCCGCATGTTTGCCATCGTTGTCGATGAATACGGCGGCACCGCAGGCCTCATCACCTTCGAAGATGTCATCGAACATATGGTTGGCGATATCGCTGGTGGATTTAAAACTAAAACGGAACCCGAAGTCCAGCAACTCTCTCCCGGGAAATATCGTGTCAGTGCCGAACTACCCATCTACGATTGGACAGAATTCTTCGGACGAAACGAACTCGTTAACCGTTACGGCGCGCTCGACGAAGTCTCCACCATCGCAGGGCTCATTCTCGCTATCCTCGGCAGGCTTGCTCAAGAAGGCGATCAAATCGCCCTCGGTAATGTGAGTGTCCGTGTCGATACCGTTCAGAAGAACCGTATCGAATGGGTCACCATTCAACTCACCGAGCCACAAAACTCAAACGACAAGGAGACTGATCATGACCGCTGACCTTGTCATCTGGTTTGTCTTCATGTTTATTGGTTTTCTCGGCTCTGCCCTTTACTCTGGCATGGAAACCGGCGCCTATCGCCTCAATAGAGTTCGCCTTCACATTAACATGCAGAAAGGCAGTAAACCCGCCACCACTCTCTACAAACTCCTCCGTAAGGAAACCAACCTCCTCAGTACACTCTTGATTGGCAATAACATCACCAACCAGCTCGGTACAGCCTCCTTGGCCGTACTCCTCTCCATCTGGCAATTCGACCAATGGCAATCCATCATCCTTAACACAATCATCGTCACACCCATCCTCTTTATCTTCGGCGAAACGCTTCCCAAAGACCTCTTCGCGGCACATGCCGAGCTGCTTATGTACCGACTCGCACGCATTCTCCTCTGGTCCAAACGCGTCTTCACATGGATCGGCTTTGTCCCGCTCATCGGTATCTGTACACGCGCACTCATGCGGATCATCGGCAGCAAAAACACAGGCCAAGGCTATAACCCACGCAACCAAGTCCAATGGCTCGTCAACGAATCCGTTGGCTACGGACTCATCAGCGATGATCAATCACAAATGGTCGCCCGTGTCCTCGCCATGAACGAGATTACTGTCACACAAGAAATGATTCCTTGGGACAAAGTCATCAAGGTCAAAGAAACAGATCAACCGCAAATCCTCTGGAAGCTTGCTGAAAAATACCGCGGATCGCGTTACCCAGTCACCAATGCTCATGGCAATGTCATCGGCATCATCCAAGTCAACGACGGACTTATTCATGATCAAGCCACCTGCCCATCAATCAAGCAACTCATGAAGCCTGTCTGCAATCTACAAAGCAATCTCCCCATCCGCGAAGCGCTCCGCACTTTGCAAAAAGACCATGTCTACATGGGCATCGTTCAAAACCCGCAAGAACAACCCATCGGCATCGTCACTATTAAAGACCTCATCGAACCTATCACCGGCGACCTGATCGCCTTCTAATTCATCTCTTTTTATAGGGTTTTTCTCGCATGCAGTGGCACGCCGATGAATTGATAGATCGCATCACACAGCAACTTCAGAAGCAAAGGGAAGCTGACGACCTTGAACAGGCAGTTTATGGCTTTGACTGCTGGAGCGAACTGCAACTCCATACGCTCATCGAACAAGCACTCACTGATTCATCTGACGGCGTGTACCGCGAAGTCCGCTACCCATCTGCTTGGCATAAACGTAAAAAAAGTGAAGGCGTTCGCTGCGACTTTGTTCTCACACAAGATGGGCTACCGCTCCGTGACCCCGATCTCGCCGGCACACTTTTCAGTCAACAAGCTGCTGCTAATGCTGAGGATGCTTACTGGATAGAAGTCAAAGTCGTGAAACAATTCGAAGCTGGTTCGCGATCAAAGAAGTACGCTCATGATCTACTTCACCCCGTAAAAGCAGACGTCCTGAAAATATGGAAGGATGATCGCCTCCATCATGCCGGCCTCTTACTCATCCTCTTCGGGCAAGATCAATCCTCTGCCGAACACGATCTGCAGCAATGGCACACACACCACACACAGCGCGGCTACCCCATCGCGCCGCCAACCATCCGCGGATTTAAGATCAATGATCGTGTTGGAAACGGCTGGTGCGGCCTTGGACTTTATCCCGTCAGACGACTGTAACTTTTACATGATCTGTGTATTACTCAAACCCATGAAAAAAGCCGCAAAAGATGCGGCTCAATACTCAGTAAATTTTGTAAGCAGATTGTTTAATACATATCTTCCATCATATCCATGCCCATCATCTCCATCGGCATGTTCTGCATACCCGGACGGACATCAGGCTCCTTAAGCAGTTCTTGGAAAATTGCAGCTTCGTTCTGCAAACGAATGCGCGTGTCATTATCCTTGTCACCATTAATGCTGCGGTAACTGATGCGCGTATCATCTGGCTTCAGATAAAGTAGCTGTGTGTCGCCGCCACCTACCGCGCTTTGAATCATGTCGATCATGATCGAACCGTTATGTACGGGCAGGTTCAGCTTATTGCCTTCTTTCTTAGGATCATCAACCTTGATGGTCCCGCCGATCATGTCACCCGCACGCACAGTAAACTTGTCGGAGTACCATGACCCGAGATGCAACGCCCAAACTTCAACGGTCGCACCCTGTTGGGTGTTACCGACCATGAAGAAGTGCGACTGCGGGTCAAGCGTCACTGGCTCTGACCATGGTGATGCTTCAAGTTCTTCTTCACTTGGCTTAAGTGCGATCAGGTGATAATTCTTATCTTTCTGTGCGGCTTCAACACGATTCTGACGGAACAATGGATTGAGCACAGTGACGATCATACGGTAACGATAGGTCTTGCCGGGCTCTGCAGTCACGTCGTGCGCCCAAACAGGAATGACACGTTGGCCGTCTTCAGTTTCTTCGTATTGTGTGTTGTTTTCTGGGGTATTACCGCGTTGATTTGAACGACGGCTCGTACCCGGACCGTATGGATTCATACCCGGATAGCCGCCGGGACCACCCATTTCCATCCCCATCATGTCCATGCCCATCATTTCACCGCCACGATTGCGGATGTTTTGTAGTTCTGGATCATCAGACTGACGTCCGAGAAGTTCATCACGTTCGATCATGGCATCAATGCGACGCTGTTCGAGCAACTTGATCTGTTCTTGGAGACGTTGTTCTGGCGTTTGTGCTGCGGAACGTGTACGTGGGGTCCTGGTAGAGCGACCGCCTCCCATCATGTCACCCATATCACCTTCAAATCCACCAAAACCACCCGAAGATTGACGTGAAGGTCGGCTACTGCGAGTATTGCTCGATCGGTTTTGTGCTTTCTTTATCTTTTCGATGTTGCGCATCGCCTTTTCAATATTGCGTTCAGCACTGGCAATTTTCTTCTGAAGCTTGAAAAGCTTTTTATGATCTTCAGCAGATAGCTGCTTGGAATCTGGTGGCACCCATTGCAACGGGAATTCAAGCGGCAAGAATGTTGGACGGCAAATCTCAGATTGGTTGCCCTTGACGGTTGATACCATCATCTGCGCGTCAGCCTTAGCAATCTTGATACTTGGATCTTCCGAAGGCTTGAAAGCGATTTGTGATGGCATGGGCTGGATGAAGGTACTCGGCCCCCACTTGCCGGTGTAAGGATCCATCTCCTGCCGTTCGAGATATACCGCTGTGACGTAAAGCATCGGCTGCCACCAAACCTTAGGAATGGCTTTCAGATCTGCGTTTTCCGATGTTGCAGAAAGCCGATTCATCCAATCATCAATCGGAAATTTGGCACCAACCGAAACGTATCGCCAGTTATCAAGATTCTTGGTGGGGATAACGTCAAGTACTGCACGCTTAATGTCGGTTTGTGAGGTACTGTCAAAAACACCATTGCCAGAACGCACAACGATGTCCTGAACGACAGGTGGAAGCGGTCGATAGTAAGTCGGTGCACCCTCACTGGGATCGCCAGTGATGCTGCTTTCAATGCCAGAGTATCCAATAGGGTGGTATTCAGTCACGGCAAGCTGAAGCTCAGCAGCGCGTTCATTGAACAGCGTGTGATAGTTTTCAAGCTGTGGTTTTTCGATGACTGACTCGTCATCGTTCAGCTTGGTGCGAAGTTTTTGCGATTCAGACACCACGATCTCTGCCGCTTCGGAAGGCGACATTGATTGATTCTTCATCGTGAGATCATTCGGCGAACCGACTACGTATAGCATCGCCATGGCCGCACTCACAACCAGCGCTGTAAGAAGAAGAATCTTCTCGATGTGCAGTGAGAAAAAGCCTGCGTCCTTGGGTTTCGTCATCGTGCTGCTCTCTTACTCTATTGCCTTCGGCAATGGTCCATTTTTAGGATTCAATCAGGTCCAGATCTTCCTGCCTCTGACCTATGATTTAAAAATCACCGAAATCTTCCATGAACATGTCACCACCATACATGCCGCCACCGTTAACCGGTTCGGAAGGTTCTTTCAAGCCAACGTACTCGAGGGTTTTGTCTGGCATTAGCGGCTCGGTCCACTGACGCATCCAAAGCGACTCAATTACCATTTCAACCTGCACACAGTCGTTACTGCCATACATATAGCCTTCGGCTAATGCTTCATATTCGTCGACCTGCTCAACCTTACAATCAACAACTGTCATGAAGTTGACTTCATTGATAGCTTCAAAAAGCTCAGGAAGACGTTCGTAGTCAACAATAGCGGTGAGCACGGCTTGACGGACGTCGTAAATCACGTTGCTCTTGCGGCCAGTAGGACCACAATAGAAGTTCTCACCCAAGGGGCCGTTGCCGGCTTCCTTGTTCATCATTTCCATAGGAGGACTGTATCCACCGCTATTTGATGAAGTACGAGATGAGGAGCCTGATCCGACAACACCTTGTGTTTGAATACCCACATAACCTGGCACAACACTGATGCTGATCAATCGCTTCACTGGCGCTGTTAAGACAGAGGAAGTATCGTTCGCAATTAGTTCGCCGTTATCATCTTCCGTCACAATCTTGTTGGCACGTGCAATGGCATCAACGATATCCTGCTGAACCCAAAGCTCTACTTGCCCTTCAAACAAATCGTGCAACTCTGGTTTTTCACTTTCAAGCGACCACTTTCCGACCTGGAAGGGGAAAGCCTGCGAGGTAAATTCGGTATCTGCGTAAACGTTAATATTGAGTGCTTGGTTTTGAATGATCTCAAGAAGACGTTCACGCTTAGATTGAAGAATTTTCTCTTCGTCTTCAGGCGTTGGTTGAGCGTTCATACCACGTGTCACACGCATGGATTCAATATAGTTGTCTTCAGCTTCGGCCAGTGCAACACCAATTTCTTCCATTGTTGGCGGCATGCCGGCGTTTATCTGTGGGATTCCCCAAATGCTGTCGTATGGTTGCAGCATACGAATGAAGCTATTCTTGTACTCATCACGGAATTTGTAAGGAGCATCAAAGGTAGCGTTCTCATCGAACACACCGTCAATGAGGACTCTGTGCCCAGCCTGATTGTGCGCCACGACTTCACTGAAAAGCGCATCGTAACGACCGCCAAGCTTTTCGTAAATATCCTTCATATCGTCGATGACTTTTTGATTGACCGTGATACCTGACACAGTCACAGGCGGATTGTGCTGATCATGATCGGGAACGTCAACACTTGCCCGCATGTAGCCCTGCACCTCTTTATAGTGCTTGTTCCATTTGTCAGCTTCTTCACGAACTTGTGCGCCACCCCGGACGGCAAAGAAATAAAACACACCAAACGAAACAACCACGATACAGATCGACAGCACCGCAATAGGATTGGTTTTGGTCCAGCTCAGGAAATTCTTCATGCCTTCACCTCCTCGTCGGTGGTCGTGCTTTGGTCTGTGGTGTTAGGATCGGTGGTTTCAATCACTTCGGCCTCACCTTCGAGGACGGCGTTGTCGGCAGTTTGACCGGCTGGCGGCGCGGCTTTCTCTGCTTTAGGTGATTCAGAGTTACGTGCATCAAGCGGCTGACGGAGCTGCACATACCACTTGATGGTGAAGCTATAGTCATCTTCAACACGTTCATCGGTCAATGGGCGAGGTGGAAGCAGTGACGCCAAATCTGTGGTACCGCTGCGATAAGACGATCGACCACCGCTTCGGGTACCCATACCGCCTGCCATGCCCATCTCCATCATTTCCATGTCCATCCCCATCATGTCTTCGCCGTAACCAGCGGGCTGACGTGACGGTGTACGACGAGCAGCTGAACTGCCAGCTCTTCGACCACCTGTTCCTGCAACTCCAACTTCACCCACGCGAGCCACACCCACAAGCGGTGCGTCAGGAAGGACGATCGTGTACGGACGATCCGCACGGTCGGCATTATCTTTCAGCCACTGAATGAAGTGCTGCGAAAGGAATTCGTAAGGCTCTTTGTATGGCGTGGTGCCTTCGATGGTGATCACGAAGCGTGGTGCGTTATACTCAACCGTTGGCTCGGCACCTTCATCATCAAAGCTGACGTCTTCAGTTTCATCACCAAAACCATCGTCACTCTCTTCTTCGGAAGCTTCTTTCACTTTCCAGAAATCTTCAAGTGTAAAACTGCCTTGAGCTAACTCGCCACCTTGCCCGCCACCGCGGCCACTTGTAGACGCTTGCCCTTCACCAACGGGAACCGCCTCGTACTCAGTGGTAATCGTGTCAATATAAATACGTTTGCGCTCAGTACGTGGGAGCTTGGCGATCTCGTCATACTTCGCGGTAAGAATCGCAGCCTGCATGCCTTTGTCCGGTGCATCTTCAATCAAAGATTCACTGGCAAGATGGACATCTTCAAGAATGCTTGGCCAAAGCGTTCGATAATCTAGCATGCGATTCAGGTTTTCAACCTTGACGCGAGGGTCTTCATTGGAAACTTCACTCAGATCATTGCGGAAGCTTTTCGCCTGCGAAACAACACCTTGTATCTTTCGAAGATTGTCGTCGAAGCTGGCTTTGGTAGCAGAGCTATCTTTAAAGTAGACGGCAGTCGCGGCTCCGGCAGCAATGAGAACTGCTGCGGCTGCAGCACCGAACCATGGTTGTTTTGATTTCCACATCCGTTCACGCAGAATTTGATCCGGAAGGATGTTCGCGGAGACGGAAGCCTTACCGAGTCCTTGGAGGGCGAGACCATAGGCCGTGGCGAGGTTGATCGCTTTTTCAGCAACTTCAGATTCAATGCGACCGTCCATATCAAGGGCTTTGAAACCTTCGGGGCGAACCACGTCCATCTGAAGTTGTTGCTTAAGGAATTTAAGCAGCCCGGGAAGTTTGAAAGTTGAACCAAGACCGACGATTTGATCGAAATCTGAGTCACGGTTCAGAGATTTATAGTGGCCGAGTGTTCGCTGAATTTCCTGAACAAGATCAGCAAAGACAGGACGCATGGCTTGGAAGATTTGGCGAGCGTATTTGCTGGTACGTGCTTCACGCTTGAGTTTTTCAGCCTTGGGGAAAGATAGCTTGAAGCTCTTGACGAGCGCTTCAGTGAAGTTGTTGCCGCCGATGGTGAAAGTACGTGTCCAGACGCTACCGTTTTCAATGATGATGACGTCTGTGGAGGTAGTGCCGATATCAATGTAGATGCGGCCCTTGTCGTCGTCTCCATTCTCATGCATGTATGCATTAAAAACTGCAAGTGGTGAGAGCGTCACCGAATCTATCTCAAGATTAATCGCGTTAAAGTTGCTGAGGAAGTGAGCGATACGCTCTTTGGTGATGGCGAAAATGCCGACCTCAACGTCGGGCGAATCTTCTTGCTGGAAGATGTGGTAATCCCACTCAACTTCTTCCATCGGGAAGGGGATTTGCTGGACTGCTTCAAAACGGACGATGTCCGGGATCTTCTTGGTTTCGACTGGTGGCAGCTTCGCGAAACGTGCAAAGGCCTGATTACCCGGCACGGAAACCACAATCGCACTCTTTGAAATATCATGCTTGGACAGTAACGTGTCCAATTGCACCTGAATCATTTCTTCGACATTGATGTCAGGTGTCGTCAGCACTTGCTTGAAGGGCAGGATGGCATAGTCTTCAAGATGCACCCCACCTGTTGTTTTCACAAGGTGAACCGCCTTCAGGGCGTGAGAGCCAACTTCAATACCCCAGCAGTCGGTTTTGCTCGGCATGCCAATCTCCTAAGCTGAATGATCAGCGCTGGTTTTCAACACTCATGCGCCCTGATGGATCATCTATACACGTGTTAGACGCGCGAGCGGGATGGATGTTTCGGGTTGTGTTTGCCTGTATCACCAGTGGTTGGTGACAGTAGTCACGGTAACAAGCTCGTTACGGATGAGCCCGCATGTGACGGTGTCTTCGCTACCACGTGAAGACGTAGGCAGGAGGATTGTCAGGACCATCACAGGCCATAGGGGATAATGGGTAACGATCATGCCGCTACAAGGCCCCGTTCCGGCCTGACTTACACAGACAAATCAATCTCTATTAGAACCCCAAACCGAAATTGGGTCAAGAGTTAAATCATCCTAAATGGGCAGTGGAAAAGGCATTTAGGGCAAGATATCCGGCATGACAGCAGCTTTGGGGAATTAGTTCTATACAGAAGCAGAATCAGTCCGCCGATGCAACGCCCTTGCCAAAGAATTTTGGCGGGTTGGCCGCGGTGTAAACTGTCGTTTCAGACGCGATTGCATCACGAATATGCTTGCCAATACAGAGCAATCCAAGGCAGCTAACACCATCAAACATGCGGAAGCTGCCAGTGGTTTGCTTCGCAAGGACCGCATCGACAACCTCAGGTTCTGGACACATATCAACCGGCTTGTCGGTTCCAATGACGTAACTCCATGGCGAACCATAAGATGCGGTCTGGGTCGTATATGAAACAACATGATCAAAAACTGCGTTCACAGTTTTGTTCAGCCGCACATGCAGGTGCATCTCCGCTGGAGCAACCGGACCTGCTTGGACAACGAACACACCACCTGGCTTGAGGGCTCGCTTGCACTTCTCAAAATACTCTTTGGTGAACAGGGCAAAAGATGGTCCCTCTTCGATCGGGTCGGAGAGATCGGAAATAATCACATCCCACTCACCTTCGGATTCATCGAGATAGTGAAGAGCATCGCCAAAAACCAATTCAGTTCGCGGATCATCGAAACAACCTTGTTGCATCTCGGGCATGTGCTCAATGCAAGCCTCAACAACTTCCTGATCAATATCAACCATGACGACCTTCTCAGCCGTATTCCATTTAAGTGCTTCACGAACTGTTGCACCCTCACCACCACCAAGAACGAGGATGTTCTTGGGATTTCCGTGCATCACACAAGGCACATGAACCAATGGTTCATGGTAGATGAATTCTTCGCCGGTATCTGATTGCCACTTGCCGTCAAGAACGAGCGCCTTGCCGGAGTCACCAGACTTAACAATGTAAACCTGCTGATACTTAGTTTGCCCTTTGTAGAGGATTTCTTCAATACCGTGCTGACGAATGTCGTACTCGGAGATGTATTCATTGATCCAGAGATCGGCGGCAAGCTTGGAACCGGGCATAAGGATAGACCTTTCATGGTCAGCCCACCATGGCGATGGGAGACAAAATGCGAGGATGCCTTTAACAAAGGCGAAACAAATGTTAAAGCGTGACCGACGATGTGTGTACAACATCGGAAATATGTGGGCCTCGAGGAAGCTCACGCAGCGAATAGGATTCAGAAGCAAAAGCCTTGATCAGATACTCACAGGCCTGCTGCGGCTTGGCAGTGTCACCACAAGTAAAAATATCAACAGCTGCGTAACCGTTTTCCGGCCAAGTGTGGATGGAAATATGTGATTCAGCCAAAATCGCGAACGCGGTGACCCCTTGCGGATCAAACTTGTGGCTGTTCAATTTCAGAAGTGTTGAAAGCCCCTCTTTAACAGCTTGCTCAATGGTATCGCGGACGAATGCTTCATCATTCAAACGCTCCACAGGACATGAGCACATCTCAAGAACACAATGCGTACCAACGGGTGCTACGGTCAATGGGCCACCTCCATTCTGCAAAAAGCGGCTGCTAAAATCCCAAAACGTCAACCGGGTTCTATTTGGAACATCAAGTCCACAAAACACCGTCCTAAAAGAGACCTGCAGGTCAAAATTTACCTTCGGCAGGTCATCGGATCATTCATCAATTATGCCATGATCACCACCCGCCGGGGCGAGTCGCGGATTGTATCGATCCATCACAGATGAAGCAATACGAGAACGTCGCCAGGCTGCACTATATTTTCGTGCACACACTAACGACCATGATAATCTTTATAAACCAACACCCGAGGAAGCCGCGCAGAAACTTTTAGCTGGCAACCTCTTCGGAAGACGACGCCGGATTCCCCTGTAGTTCATTCACCTGCTGCACAGCATCAAAGCGGATACTCTCACCGGGGTAATAGGACACTACCCGTGCGAGAATATTGGTATCGGACTGAATAAATCGTCGCTCAAGCAATAGCGGCGCTCCCACCTCTACTTCAAGAATCGATGCCAATGCCACACTTGCGGGGACCGCAGTAATCTGCTGAGCCACATGCGTAATCGGCAACATTTGAAGCTGTTGCCACCGGCGGAGCCAATTGTGCATCATGAAATCGTAGCCTTTGAGCTTGCCGACAAACTCCTCAAGAATCTGAATGCACTCGTAGACAACAAGTTGATCTTCGCGGTACCCGGAGCGTTTGATCGTGACGATCATACAAGCGGGCAATTGAAATTCTTTTGCGATCTGCTTGCTCGCCGCTTCCGGATGCATCTGCCCTACCTGAAAAACCAGCGGCGATCGTGAACTATCGACTTCGTGCCCGAGGATGACAGGCTGGCGCGCGACGGGGCGTTCTAAAATAAATGTGCCTAGGCCATGGCGACGAAGCACCAATCGCTCTTGCTCTAAAATCTCGAGCGCTCGACGTACCGTGATACGTGAAATTTCATACTGCTGACACAGCTTGTGTTCACTTGGCAACTTATCACCTTGGGCATATTCGCCAGAAGCGATGCCTTGCCGTATCAGGTCAGCAACCCGCAGATATGCGGTTTGTTTTTGTTGGTGTGACATGTTGTTTTACCGCCCTTTGTACAGTCACACAGCATAGCTTGAATCCCATCTCACGCAGCCGAGGATGAACCCTATGAAAAGACCAGCCATCATTGATGGCTGGTTCTGGTTTACCTAGTTCGATCGGGGTATTGATGTATTTTTGATCTAAATCTCAACCACCAATGAATCAGCCTTTGCGACGTCCGCGGATAAGTGATTTCCAAGTTGATTTAGAACGTGACCCGCTTGATGCATTGAAGCGTGAACGATCCCATTTATGTTTCGGGCCGCCCTCTTTGAGCATACTTAAAATAGAGTTGTTGTAATACATACTAAGCAGTGCGCCGCCGCCAGATTGTTTTACATCGTCTCGGGTAAGGTTATACCAATCAGCTGCTTTGCGGTAGCTGAGAGTTTTGCCGAGCCAAGCCACGTAAGCCTTGCGGTTCTTCGGTGATTTCCAGAAGCCATTGGGCACACGCGTGAACAGCCACGGCTTCCACTGATACTTCGGCAAATATTCCTTGAGCGCGCCCTGCGGGGATGAATCCTTGAAATACTTCAAGAAAACAGCGCCGTCATTGTCATAGAAATCTTGACGGGTCACTTTGTACCAGTCTTCAACTTTCTTAACCTTCAATTGCTTACCGAGCCATTCCATATAGCGTTTACGGTTGGCTTTCTTCTGCCAAAAACCTTGCGGCGTAGCATGGAACTTCCACTCGTCCCAAGCTCGATTAGGCTTAAACTCACGAACCGCATCCACCGGTGAATTACGGTAGTAGTTGGCAAGCAGACCATTACCACCATGATCACGAAAATGCTGCTGGGTAAGCCCATACCAATCATCCAATGCCTTAAAACCAAGCTGCTTTCCAAGCCACGTCATATATTGCTGGCGATTCTTGGGGTTACGCCAGTAAGACTGTGGTGTACGGACGAACATCCACGGAATCCACTTCTCACGTGGCATGTAATCTTTCAGTGCCGCCAAAGGCGAATCTTTATAGATGGTCGCCAGAAGCCCACCACCATAGTTATCCTGAAAATGCTTTCGAGAAAGCTTGTACCAATCGGCAGCCTTGCGGACACGCATCTTTTTGCCAAGCCACTTCATATACTGGGCTCGATTTGCTCGCGTGCTCCAGTACCCGTTTGGCACGCGCCCGTTTACCCATACCTGTTGATTCATCGTGTTCTTATCCAATACTTTTCGAGTTTTTGCCCCGGATGGCAATGCCTTTGTATTCAGCACGAGAAGGATACAATAACTGGACAATCTTGACAACGCCCAACAAGTGTTCTCAACATACCCGCTGCAATGAATCTTGCTAGGATCGTACGATTCTATTTTGATTGGCCCCACTGTTCACACCAATGTGCATTTATTTTGCCAACAATCTCACCAGTCATATCTCAACCAACAACAATAATTGCTAAAGTATCAGAGGTATAGTTACACATAGATTATAACCTTTGCCTATATGCCCAACGGCTCGGCAAAAATGCGTAATATCAAGAAATGAAAGCCCCCACATAAATTCAGACTGCTGCCCTGGTTCCAAGCATCTCTGTCAGGTGGTCAGCAACCTTTTTCAGGCGTCCGACAATATCTTCAAACCGCATCTGATCCATACGCACCGTCGGCACACTAACGCTGATAGCCGCAATCACGCGATTATTCTCATACACAGGCACGCCCAAGCAAGTAACGCCGAGATCGCTCTCGTCCTGCTCCGAAGCAAAGCCGTTCTGCTTCGCCTGAGCCAAAATCTCCCGCAACTTACCCTTATCCGTCACCGAACGATCCGTCCGCGGCACCAACTCTGCCGAATCCACAATCGCCTCCCGCTCTTCCTCAGGTAGTTGCGATACGATCGCCCGCCCCAGAGCCGTGTTGTAAAAAGGATCCGTCGAATTCACTTCAGCCACACGCCGCAACGGTTGGGCACTTTCGATCACCTTTAGATAGATCACACGATCTTCGCTGAGAACCCCCAAATTCACCGTCTCGTCTGTCTCTGCGTGCAACTCCCACAGCAATGGCTCAGCACAGTTCATCAACCGCTGATCATCTTTTCCTGTAATGACCCGCTGAAGCTTATTCGTTAGGGTATAAACGCCAGGCCGAACCCGCTCAACATACCCCAGCCCCACAAGATCACTCAAAATCCGATGGACCGTTGATTTGGTTAAGCCAACGCGCGCCGACAGCGGAGCCAAGCCCACGGGTTCACCCGTGGCACCTAAGGCTTCAATGATCTTAAACAGTTTGACAGCTACTCCTGATTCCATATTCGCGAATCTACAATACCGAACTGCGATACGCAAGGCAATAAGTGATCACTTAGGAAATACCAGAATATTTCCACAACAAACCCCGGCCGTAGAACGATCAATACATCCCAAATTCACATCTACGTAAATAGTATGTGCCCCGCCGCACCTCAAATTGATCGTAGCCGCATGTCCTTACCGATCTTTTGCATACAGGCAGGCCCCGCTCCAAACCGATCTCCCTCGACGAGGATCACACATGAAATATATTCTTGCACTCGATCAGGGTACAACCTCCTCTCGTGCCATCCTGTTCGATCAGCACGGCCAGAACATCGCCACCGCACAGAAAGAATTCAAGCAACACTATCCCCAATCCGGCTGGGTCGAGCATGATGCCGATGAAATCTGGTCATCACAAATCTCCGTCGCCTCCGAGGTTCTCGCACGTACACAGCTTTCCACGGCCAACATCGCCGCCATCGGGATTACCAATCAGCGGGAAACCGTCATCGTCTGGGACCGACACACCGGCAAGCCAATCTGCAACGCCATTGTTTGGCAGGATCGCCGCACCGCATCCTTTTGCGAACAGCTCGTTGCGGATGGACACGAAGCCGCCTTCAAACAAAAAACCGGCCTCCGCCTCGACCCATATTTTTCCGGCACAAAAATCCGCTGGATCATCGACAACATCAAAGATGCCCGCAAACGCGCCGATGCAGGCGACCTGATGTGCGGCACTGTCGATACATGGCTGATCTACAATCTCTCTGGCCGCACCCTGCACGTCACCGATTCCACTAACGCCTCGCGCACCCTACTCTACAACATCCACACCAAACAATGGGACGCAGACCTGCTCTCAATCCTCAACATCCCCCAATCAATGCTCCCTGAAGTAAAGCCATCCTCCGACGTTTATGGCATGACCTCCGGCACACACCTCGGTAATCCCCTGCCCATTGCCGGCATTGCAGGCGATCAGCAAGCTGCACTCTTTGGACAGATGTGCACCACTCCCGGCATGATTAAATCAACCTACGGCACAGGCTGTTTCATGCTTGTCAATACTGGGGATACTGCAATTACCTCTAACAATAACCTGCTCACCACCATTGCATGGGAAATTAATGGGCAAACAACCTATGCTCTTGAAGGCAGCATCTTCATCGGAGGCGCAGTGGTGCAATGGTTGCGTGATGGACTGGGCTTGATCAAATCTGCACCAGAGATCGAATCGCTTGCGACTTCTGTTCCTAACACTGGTGGACTCTATCTCGTCCCAGCTTTTGCAGGACTTGGTGCCCCCTATTGGGACCCGTATGCTCGCGGGATCATGATCGGCATTTCACGCGGCACAACCTCTGCACATATCGCTCGAGCAGCCCTCGAAGCCATCGCATACCAAGTCGATGATGTGATGCATGCGATGGCAACCGATGCTGATATCGACATTCCGGAGATGCGTGTCGATGGCGGCGCGTGTGCAAACAACCTTCTCATGCAATTTCAGGCTGATCTACTCGGTATCCCCGTCATACGTCCAAAAGTGCAAGAAACAACCGCCCTTGGTGCTGCTTATCTGGCAGGGCTTGCAGTTGGTTACTGGAAGAATCAAAACGAAATCGCAGGGCAATGGGCAATTGATCGAACATTTGAACCCACAATTTCGCCCGCGCAGGCAAACACATACCGTGCCGGATGGCAGAAGGCCGTCAGCCGATCACGTAATTGGGATCAATCATCATGAACCGCGACGAGGCGATTCAAAAACTTGAGCAAGCCGACCATGTCTGGGACATGATCATTGTTGGTGGTGGTGCAACGGGGTTGGGCTGCGCTGTTGATGCTGCCTCACGTGGCTATAAACCGCTCCTGCTCGAACGGTTTGATTTCGCCAAAGGCACATCATCCCGCTCTACCAAGCTCGTCCACGGCGGCGTACGATACCTCCAACAAGGCAATATCTCTCTCGTCCTAGAAGCACTCAAAGAACGCGGCCTGCTCTGCCGCAACGCGCCGCACCTGGTTCATAACCTACCCTTCATCGTACCCAACTACGATTGGTGGGAGGCGCCGTTCTACGGCATCGGCCTAAAGCTGTACGACATGCTGGCTGGCAAACTGGGTATTGGTAAATCCAAACACCTCTCCTACAAAGAAACGCTCAAACGATTGCCAACCATTGAAACCGATGGCCTCCGCGGCGGAACCATTTACTACGATGGACAATTCGATGATGCACGTCTTGCAATCAATCTTGCACAAACAGCATCTGACCACGGCGCAACCGTAATCAACTATGTCAATGTTCATTCACTCATCAAAGAAGATGATCTTGTCACCGGCGTCAATGTGACAGACGCCGAAACCGGTTGCACCTATGCTTTAAAAAGCCGTGTCGTCATCAATGCCACCGGCCCCTTCGTTGATGCACTGCGTCTAGACGATGATCCTGATGCCAAACAGATGATTAAACCCAGCCAAGGAATTCATCTTGTTTTAGACAGATCCTTCCTGCCCGGCGACACCGCCATCATGGTCCCGCATACTTCTGACGGCCGGATCATTTTCCTCATCCCTTGGCAAGATCGTATCCTTGTCGGCACAACCGACACCTCCATTAATGAACTCTCGATCGAGCCCAAACCCTTTGATGAGGAAATTGAATTTCTGATCAAAACCGCAGGGAAATACCTTTCGAAAGAGCCGACCCACGACGACATCCTTGCACTATTTGTCGGCATCCGTCCACTGGTCCAACATGGTAACGATAAAGACACAGCCGCCATCTCACGCGACCACACCATCTCCATTTCACGTACAGGATTGCTTACCGTAACCGGCGGTAAATGGACCACGTATCGCAAAATGGCGCAAGATACGATCGATCAAACCATTCAGCTGACGGGTTTGACACCCACACCATGTAAAACACAAAACTTACACATACACGGCTTTACTGAGGAAACCAATATCGACAAACATCTTGCACACTATGGGGCAGATGCTGCGTCTATTCATGAGTTAGAAGCCCAAGATCCCAACCTCGCCAAACCATTTACAACCAAATTTGATATTACGCCCGCCCAAGTCATCTGGGCCGCACGTCATGAAATGGCTCGCACGATAGAAGATTTTCTTTCCCGTCGTACCCGTGCGATGTTACTTAATGCCCGTGATTCGGTGGATCTAGCAGAACCGGTCGCAGAAATTCTGAAGAAAGAACTCGCTCGATCAGATGCGTGGGAAGAAAATCAGATCGCCTCATATATCAAGCTAGCCGTCGACCATATGTATGATCAGTAATATGATGATTCATACTTAAACTTAATTTATTCACTCACTTGGGGGTCCAGCACCGATATTTGCCAACCCAATGTGAGAGACAATATGACCTACTTCTTTGCTGAAATTGTCGGCACATTCCTACTGATCCTCCTTGGGGATGGTGTCGTCGCAAACGTCTTACTCAAAGATACCAAAGGCATTAACTCCGGATGGATCGTGATTACTGCTGGTTGGGCACTCGCCGTTTTTGTTGGCGTGTTCACTGTCAGCGGATACTCCGGTGCCCATATCAACCCTGCCGTCACCGTCGGCCTCGCACTTGCTGGCCATTTTCCTTGGAGCATGGTCCCAACCTATATTATCGCCCAATGCATAGGCGCCTTCATCGGCGCATTCACTGTCTGGGTTTTTTACTATCACCACTACAATCGCACAGAAGACCCTGTCCTGATCCGCGCTACATTCTGCACACTCCCTAACATCAATGCACCCGGCAACAACTTCCTCTCCGAAGTCATCGGAACTTTTGCACTGGTATTTGGCGTGCTCTATCTCATGCCGCCCGCAGATGGATCTATCGGTTCACTTGATGCACTCCCGGTTGCACTGATCGTCTTTGCAATCGGATTATCACTTGGTGGTACAACCGGCTATGCCATCAACCCCGCACGTGATTTGCCCCCGCGCATCATGCACGCGCTGGCGAAAATTAAACACAAAGGCGATTCAGATTGGTCTTACGCATGGATTCCGATTTGTGGACCGATCGCCGGCTCAGCAATTGCCGCCCTAGCCTATCTCGTGTTGTCCTCATCATCTATTGGGCTCGGTGACTAAGCGATGGTTAGATCACTACTCTGGAAGCTCTGGCAATAAATCACGCCGACGCCGTTCCGTCAAACTTTCCAGAAACGCCTGTAAATCTGCACGATCCTGCTTATTAAGATGAAGCGGCTTCAGCAATTCACTCTTTGTTGGAAATAACTCATCACCTTCATGCTTCGCTTTCCGCTTTAACATCGGCATCCCCGCATTGTACATATTGATCATCCCCTTCAGGTCGAAAAAGCCAACATGCGTATAAGGTGCCGTCCGCGCAATATTCCGCAAAGATGGTGTTCTAAACTTTCCAACATCCTCCTTACGACCCGTAAAATTATATTGCCCCAAATCTTCAAACTTGCGGCCATAATAACTCAAACCAAGATTGTGAAATTTTTGATCCGTTAATTGCGGCCCCATATGGCAATTCACACACCTCGCATCGGTCCTGAATAAATGCAATCCTCGTAATGCCGAATCAGATAACGCATCACGATGACCCTTTAACATCCGATCAAACTTGCTTGATGGCTCACTCACAACCGTGCGGACATGTGTTGCCATCGCCATCGCGATCCTCTGCATAGTGATCTCGCTATCACCAAAAACCTCGACAAACATAAGCTCATAGCCCTTGATCCTCTTTACCACCTTCACCACGGCATCTGGCGTTGTACTCATCTCATGTTCATTAGTCAGTACCGCAACCACCAATTCCTCAAGTGATCCTGCTCGACCATCCCAGAACAAACGGTCTGCAAAAGCCGCATTCAACATCGAGGGTGTATTGCGGCCTAATTGCTTCGCACCATGGCCCAGTGATCTCGCTCGCCCATCTCCCCAACCAAGCTCCGCAACATGGCATGAACCACAAGACATCTGACTGGTACCTGATAAACGTCCATCAAAAAACAATAACTTACCTAGTGTCGCCTTTTCCTTTGTAAATGGATTATTCTCAGGAAAACGCGACTCACCTACCGCCCCCATCTCCACAAACGCAACACCCTCATCCACGTTCGCCTTAGGCCAAGATTCGATTGGCTTCGTATATACTTCGCGCAATACACCTGCCAACTCAGCATACTGCGCCTCGCTTAGCATTGGTCGTTGGTCTTGCCGACGTTCAGGCTTAAAACCTCGAACCGTCGTTGAAGTCAAGGGATCATCTATGAGCGATAACACCGAAGTATCACCACTTTCATTTGTACCATCGTCCACCCCAATCAGACATGCAACCGCGCAGGTTAACACCATCAGTGTGACTACATAACGAAGCATACCAGGCCTCTTCTACAACACGTTCGGCAATAAATAAAAGATCCCCTCCCAAAGACAACAAAACTCATTACTCCGCAGCAATACCCCACACACGGGCAGCTGGTGCGTTCACACGCAACATCTTTTGTGGCCCAACAATATTCTCAATCTCCGCAGCCGGCACCCCACGATCTTCCGCTATATGACGTGCATATTTCTGAGACACCTTGACCTCAACAAGCTTTCCCGCAACCGCAACTTGCTTGCCCACAGCGCCAGTCGGAATCAACCGACCACCGACTGGACACGTGAATTTCACAAAGATCGTGTCGGTTTCCGCCACATCGGTCAGTGTCAACCAGCAACCCTTCTTGGCACATATTTCATTAACCGTACCACGCAACACAACTTCTTTGCCGAGATAGGATTGCTTATCTGCCAGTACCGCTTCGGCATCAACACCACCATGATTGATCTTGTCAAGAGACGCCGCCATACCGAAATCTCGATGAGCCTGAGATTTTTTGATTTCTTGACCAGCCTCACAACCTCCAAGCATAAAAACCATCACAATCGACAGCATCTTAAACATTTGATTCTTCATCATCATTCCTCTTAAACAAATACACTGCATTACCAATTGGCTTAATACCAACCGGTGTCACTTTTGAGTTTAACGTGTCCCCCGATATATAAATTGTTCACACCCTTGCTTGACCCAGACCCTTTTTCAGGCGTCGAAATTGCATGCGGCATAACACGATTCGCACTTGGAATGGTATATCCAGAAAATGGCCCACGAAATCCGGGAAGCCCTGGTCTTAAAGTATAATTATCCCAAACTAGAACCATCCTATAAGCTGACTTCTTCTGCGTTTCGATCGCAAACAAACGGCTCTTCGCCAAAGTTTTGGCAATCGAAAACGCATAGGTGTTGCCATAAGAAATCATTTCTTCAGTCTGAGACGGACACACCCAAGCATCGCTCCGACCATCCATATATTCATAACGATCCAACACCGCAGCAAGACCAAACATTTCCGGAATGCTATGCGGATCACTCGCCAAAGTGTTTCCCGGCGCTTGACGATAGACAAAGTTCCCCGTCGTATACGCATCGGGCAAATAATCATCGTTGTCGTTGGCATAACACCGCATACCGATATACACCTGATGCAAATTGCTCTGACATACCGCCGATCGTGCCGTATCCTGAGATTTTCCCAATACCGGCATCAGGATTGCAATCAAAAGCGCAATAATACTGATCGCTACTAAAAGCTCGATTAGTGTAAATCCACTTATATTTCGATGATGACAACACATGGCTGTGCAAACCAATCTGTATCAAAACGGAAAAGAGTGGGCGATGACACTTCTCCTGAGTGCCATCGCCACACGTCATTGCCTAAATATCAATCAGCGGCGACGCCTCATGAAACCAAGACCCATCGCACCAAGCAACATAGCAACGCTTGGCTCTGGTACTGCATAAGTCACCGCCCCAACAACACTGCCGTTGTAGGTAAACGCAAGGTCCTGCAGATCCAAGCCCGCGTTATAAATCTGGCCTAAAGAAATCGCACCATCAACAGCAACAGGTGCAAAGCCAAGGCCGCCTACAAATGCGTCGCCCTTCTGCTCAAACATCCCCACCAAAGCGATGAAGTTCGTCTCAACAATACTGTCCGCAGCACCAACAATCTGGAAGCTCGTCAATGAAGCCTGATTCCCGACAAGATTCACCGTGCCATCAGCTAAAACTTCAAGAGCCAATTCCCCGGTTGGAACGGTAATCGCATTCGCTTGCAGAGAAACCGCTGTTCCCTGCGTGAAGGTGACTTCTGCTTCATAGGTTTCAGCAGGATTAAAGTTAGCTCGCAATGCTTCGAAGTCAGCAATGTCAACATTGCCATCAGTGTTGTAATCGTTATTGCCATCGAAGAATGATTTGTCCGTCGCAGTTGGATCGAAGTTTGCACGCAGTACTTCAAAGTCAGCGATGTTCACGGTAAAGTCCCAGTTCGCATCACCTTCCTTCAAGTTAACAAACGTGCGAAGTACATCCAGATCCTTCGTGGTCACCGAATTGCCGCTCAGAGCTCCAGTGGTGCTGGATGCAATCCCGCTATTACCATTGAGATCTGCTGAAATATAGTTCAAGTAATCGCTGCCACCTGCGGCAAGCGCCGTTGCATCAGCCACATTAAACTGGTTGATAAAGAACTGAGTATCAGCCGCGGTAATGACATCGTCACCGTTAAAATCACCGATCTTGCCGATGCGGATACCTGCAACATTCTTATTGTCGGTACGAGCCATGACCTGTACCGAGCCATCCTGCAGCACACGGTTTTGCAGACGTAGTGAATTGCCGCTGTTGCTGTACTTCCCTGCATCAACAAACTGATTGAATGCAGCTAATTGCGCTTTATTCGCCACACTGACAAGACGATCATGCTTGTCGTACATGAAGATGCTGCCGGTACGGCCGTCGGTGAAATACAGATTTCCTTCATCATCAACCGTGCTCGAATAGAACCGCTTGCTGCTTTGCGAGGCAGACCCATTGCTCGTTTCAGTGAATGCTTCAAAGTCAGCACCCGAGAGCAGCACCTTCAGATCGCTCACACCACCAGCACCATCAACAAAGTAGCTAATCCCGCCAGCATTACCATTACCGGCAGCACCATTGACAAGCACCTGATCGCCCACACCTTCGCCAGCTCCAAAATCACGAACGTTGGTATGAATCACACTCGACTCGCCGTAGTAGGTATTGGAAGCATCAGCCGCAAGCTGTACCACATGTGTGAGTGCCCCGGTTTCAACGTTGAGCTTGTAGATGCCACCACCTTTAGCACGCGTACTATGCTGCGTCATGTATAAGCTTTTGCCATCGCTTGACCATGATGCCTGACGGGCAATGTAAGGACGACCAGAGTAGTCCGAATCCACCGAAGCATCTGCAAAATCTTGATTGGTTGCAAGCACACCAAGCGCATCATTCCAATCAGTCACACCAAATGCACCACCAATCGCACCACCTGGCAAACCGTTTTGTGCGTTGTCACGGTCAGGTTGTGCAGTCGTTGGAGAACCAATTTTACGAAGGTCATATGAAACCAATGCCTTACCCCAGTTCGGCTGAACGGTAAGCCCGTCTTCTTTAACCTCGCTGTAGTTAGTCAATACAGCAAATTCACCCGGCTGATACGTCACACCACCAACTGTAATTGCTTTTGGGTTAAGCAACATGCTAAAGAAGTAAGCAAATCCAGAATGATTTGGGCTAGTCACACCACCTGCAACATCTGAAGCACGATTGAATAATTCGATATCCGTGGGTGAGACATATGTTTCGCTTGTACCAGCGTCTGCATCATACTTTCTCACACCGGCAGCACTACCAAATGTCGCCAACCAAAAACTATCAGTACTTTGATCATAAATATAGCTACCAAGTTTCCCACCGTCGGCTTCTGAGTGCGTCGCACCGACGAGAAGGTCGATATGTCCGGGGACTGCAGCATTTGCTTGCATAGCAAAGCTGGCCACACCTAAGCCAAATACCGCGGCTCCCTTTGCCGCAAAATGTCCGATCTTTGAATTGCTCATCTGCTATCTCCCTAAGATGAATTAACACAGACCTATCCCTCACAATGAGAATCGATCTCAACAACGAGACAGTATAACGCCAAAAAACGTTGTTGCAACTCAATCTCATCTAGTTGATCTAAAGGCGCAATTTGTTTACACAATTAGGGTTAAGATGTTGAAAGCTTAAAGGCGAAAGGGAAATTCCATAATACATCTTTCGATGGATATGTAACTATCTCTTAGCTCTAACATCCATCCAGCAGGCAAATACCTTGCTGACAAAAAGGCTAATCACCAACCTTGGCATCATCGCCTTGAATGTAATCGTGCGGCTTGTACACCTTGCCAACACCCACAAAAATCAGAGCAGCAAGCAACATCAATCCAGTAAAGAACCAGTAATAACTCGCACCCTCTAACATACTCTCACCAGCTTCATTACGTGTAAGTCGGTTGACCATCGCCGTGATCACATTCCCCGCAGAAACAGAAAGCAAGTACAAGCTCATCACAAACGATTTCATTTGCGGTGCCGCTTGCGTGTAGCTGAATTCAAGCGCGGTAATTGAGACCATTACCTCTGCCGCTGTTATTAGAATATACGAAACGATCTGCCACGAAATATTCGGCATACTGCCCGCATCAATCCATTCCTGAATCACTGCCGACATCGCAAACGAACCTACCGTCACGAATAATCCAATTCCGATTTTACGAATCGGTGTCAGCGGAAAAATGCGACCAATCGCGGGATAGATGGCATAACTGAAAATCGGAATAAAGATCAGGATAAACAACGGGTTCAGTGCATGTACTTGGCTTTCCAACCATTCAATGCCAAGGAAATTTCGGTCCATGCTCCGTGCCTGAAGCACCCACGCACCACCTGTTTGATCAAAGAGTGACCAGAATACGGAGATAAAGATATACACCGGCAGCAACCGCAAAATCAACCTCAATCCTTCACCCGAGAATGTTTCACGAAGATAGACAAGCCCTCGTGGCTGAATATGCACAAAAACCTTCCGTCCCATCCAGAAAAAGATTGTCGCAAGCAGCATCAGTATCCCCGGAATACCGAATGCCCATCCCGGACCATAACGATCCAAAACCCACGGCGTAAGCAGCGTGGATACAAATGACCCCACGTTGATCGCAAAATAAAACCAGCCAAATATCTTCGAAAGCAGTTCCTTGTTGCCATGTCCAAACTGATCGCCGACATGGGCAGACACACACGGCTTAATCCCTCCTGCCCCCATCGCAACAAGCGCCAACCCAATGAGCAACCACGTACGCGGCTCGAATGTTGCCTGAAGTGCGACACTTGGCATATCAATTAGCGCCAAACAACCATGTCCAATCACATATACCACTGACAGTATCATGATCGTGAGATACTTGCCCAATAATGCATCTGCGATGATCGCGCCGATGATCGGAAAGAAATAGGCGCTACTGATAAACCACGCATACGCCTCGCGGGCTTGACTCTCAGTAAACGTATCTAACTCACCCGTGCTCGACACAAGATATTGCGTCATGAACACAACAAGAATAGTGCGCATCCCATAATAGCTGAATCGCTCAGCTACTTCATTGGCAATAATGTATGGAATCCCCTTCGGCATTCCCACCTGATCCTGCGGCGGGAGCGTCAAATATTTACCCATAGCGTGCACCTCTTGAATAACTCTCATCGACGTATCCAACGATCCGCGATGAATGTTCAAACAAGTCCGTACCCGCTACCAAATCATCTCAAACTCTTTATTCTAGGCCTAAGCGTGATAATGATCTCACTAAATAATGCCTCGGCCGCGCAAAGCTTCCATTATCTTCTCAACTGACTCATTTACAGAAAGTTCATCAGTCTTGAGAACAAGATCCGCAGCCTTCGGCTCTTCATACACTGCATTGAGATCAAAGAACGGCCGCTGCGTCTTCGACGCGCCCGGATCCTTCTGGTCATCTGCAATTTTCTCACGCCGCTGCTCACAGACTTCAGATGGAGCGGAAAGATAAACCTCCACAAACTTATCGGGGCCAACAATCTGCTTCGCCATCTCACGATCAGCTTCACTTGGCGAGAGGAAAGAACATACGGAGATCAATCCCGCATCATTCATCAACCGAGCAACTTCAGCTGCGCGACGCAAGTTTTCTGCCCGATCCTCCTCTGAATAATCGAGATCGACATTGAGTCCTAATCGCGCATTACGCGCGTCCAGCACATGCCCAAGCTTGCCTTCATCGAACAGCCGCCGTTCAAGAGCATAAGCAATCGCGCTCTTACCTGAACCAGTTAAGCCCGTAAGCCAAACCGTGGCAGCTTGCTGCCCAAGGCGATCATGACGCTCAGCATCACTGACCAAGCTGTCATGTGTCCGCACATCAATGCTGCGTTTCGCGGCTTCACGCCCTTTCAATTCCTCCGGCGTGCGGTCCAGAATCATCCCCGCGCCAACCGTATTGTTCGTTAAACGATCAATGATCACAAATGCGCCGGTCGTGCGGTTGGTTTTATATGCATCAAACGCAATCGGCTGCGACAGTTCAAACACGCACCTACCGATCTCATTGATTTCTAAACGGTCCGTATCCTCACGATGCAAGCTGTTCACATTGATTCGGTAACGTACATCGCTCACCACACCCGTGGTTTTCCGTGTCGTGTGCTTGATCATGTACTGCTTGTTAGCGACCAGCGGCTGCTCGGTCATCCACACAACCATCGCTTCATACGTCGTATCAAGGTGCGGCACATTCTTCGCATGCACCAGCATATCCCCGCGACTCACATCGATCTCATCTTCAAGCGTCACCGTCACAGCTTGCGGTGCAAAGCCCTCTTCCATCTCCCCTTCATAGCTCACCACAGATTTGACCTTACTGGTTTTACGTGACGGAAGTGCCATCACTTCATCACCCGGCCGAACGATCCCAGATGCAAGCGTACCAGCAAACCCACGGAAGTTCAGGTTCGGGCGGTTCACGTACTGCACCGGCAAACGCATATCGATCAAGTTCCGGTCACTCGCAATATGAACATGCTCAAGCAGGTGCATCATCGACGCACCGCCGTACCACTTCATGTTCTCACTCGGGTTCACCACATTGTCACCAAGTAGCGCACTCATTGGTACGAATTGAATATCTGGTAAATCTAACTTCGCTGAAAAATCACTGTATTCACGACAGATTTCTTCGTAGCGTTCCTCACTCCAATCTACGAGATCCATCTTGTTCACTGCCACGATCACATGCTTAATCCCAAGCAACGAAGTGATGAAGCTGTGGCGACGGGTTTGCGTAACCACGCCATGCCGTGCATCAATTAAAATGATGGCAAGGTCACAGGTTGAAGCACCGGTCGCCATATTACGTGTGTACTGTTCATGGCCCGGTGTGTCAGCGATGATGAATTTACGCTTCGCTGTAGAAAAATAACGATATGCCACATCAATAGTAATGCCTTGTTCACGTTCAGCTTTCAAGCCATCGGTAAGCAATGCCGGATCAAAATCCGTCCCAGTCGTTCCGTGCTTCACCGACGCGTTCTTAACTGCTGCGAGTTGATCTTCGTAAACCATCTTCGAGTCATAGAGCAACCGCCCAATAAGTGTGCTCTTCCCATCATCCACGCTACCACACGTCAAGAAGCGTAGTAACTCTTTCTTCTCGTGCTGCGCCAAGTATGCTTCGATGTCTGTTTCAATTAAATCTGATTGATGACTCATGATGGATATCAATTCCGTGTTCTTATGATCGCTTCGTGAATCTTTGGTCTATCTCTCGCATAGACGCCCCCAATGCCTGTCGTCGTAAAACCAACGGGTTTAGAAGTATCCTTCTCGCTTCTTCTCTTCCATCGACCCTTCGGCATCATGGTCGATCACGCGGCCTTCACGTTCTGAATTCTTCGCAACTAACATCTCCTGAATAATCTCTGGCAGCGTCGTCGCATCACTCTCCACCGCCCCCGTAAGAGGGTAGCAACCCAACGTTCTGAACCGCACCATCTTCTGCATCGGCACTTCACCCTCCCGCAACGGCATCCGATCATCATCAACCATAATCAAAACACCATCACGCTCCACCACCGGACGCATCGCCGACTTATACAACGGCACGATCGGGATATTCTCCAGATGGATGTATTGCCACACATCCAGTTCGGTCCAGTTACTCAGCGGAAACACGCGAATGGATTCACCCTTGTTGTGTTCACTGTTGTAAACATTCCAAAGCTCTGGCCGCTGATTCTTCGGGTCCCATCGGTGATTCCTATCACGGAATGAATACACCCGCTCCTTCGCTCGGCTCTTCTCTTCATCCCGCCTCGCGCCACCAAACGCCGCATCAAAACCATACTTATCCAGCGCCTGCTTCAGTGCTTGCGTCTTCATGATGTCCGTATGCTTCGCGCTACCATGATCAAACGGATTGATCCCCGCCTTCACACCTTCTTCGTTAACATACACAATCAGATCGAGGCCCAATTCTTTCCGCGCATAATTCTCACGGAAATCAATCATCTCCCGAAACTTCCACGTCGTATCGACATGCATCAACGGAAACGGTGGCTTCCCTGGCGCAAACGCCTTCATCGCCAAATGCAACATCACCGCCGAGTCCTTGCCGATCGAATACAACATTACCGGCTTATCAAATTCCGCGGCAACCTCACGGATAATATGGATGCTCTCAGCTTCCAACTCTTTCAGATGCGTCAAATTATGTGACTTCAAAGTAACTTCTCCAAGGCCCTTCACCACTGCTCATGATCTATTTCCTGGCATCTTCACCATCAAAAAGAATCATTTCTCGCTTCCGCAGGCCGTTCTCGCGTCCATCAGCTCCACCCGCCATACCGCACCAAAGCTAATGAAACACCGTTTTATTTCCTGTTGACACCATGTCCACCTCCCGTGGACCGCACTAATCCTAGCGACTACAAGGCCCTACGTACAAATCGCGGACACTTATCCCTAGCAAAAACCGATCGCAAGGCAGCCGGATCATCTTATATCGGCCATCTCGCGATGTTTCTGATCGCTCATTGTGAAAGAAACCAAAGCTCCACCCACCAGCTAAAATCGACATGTTTGTCTGCCGAACCAAATCCGCTATCCGAGCATATTGCGACCAACTTCCTCTTCTGCCATAAGCCCGTCTTCACCACGCCCATTATTACTGCTGAAAACCAATTTTTGATACACCAATCCCAACACGATCAGTGTCAAGCCCAGCCCCAAGAAACTACCCACCTGCAAGAGCCCCTCCAAGTGCCGTAAATCAAACAAAAACACCTTGCACACTGAAAGCAGCATCACTGCCAGTGATGCATACCGAAGCACCTGCGCCCGCCACACAATCCCGCACACCAATAGCAGCACGCCAAACACAATCCACGCCGCCGAGTATGCATACCACTCCGCTTGGCTCACGCCCGCCACATCCAGATCAAGCACACCTCCCACGAATCCCTGCCGCACCGCAAGCGAGATCCATCCAAACACCAGCACTAATCCAAACAACCCCAGCACATTGGCCAGCCATCGCCAATCAATCCCTCTCGTACGCGCCGCGCCCCTCAGCATCTTCGCCACACCAAACACCAAAGCCGCCGGCAACAAATATACATACAACAGCATATTCAACACCCACATCTGACCCACATCACCGTGATGCCAAAGCGGATTGAGTCCCAACACACATCCAAACAAAATCACGCCCGCACCCATCACCCCAAATACCCTTCCCCCCATCTCGATCACCACATCACGCACAATACCCCTTCCCGTCGCAAGCATCATCAGCAGCCCCGCCGTCAAGAGCACCACCCCATACGTCGCGCACTCCACCAACCCCACGCGCGGCCCCCGAAGCAACATCTCTCCATCAGTAAACCCATGACGTACCGTCAGCATCATCCACACAAAACCCAACACCAACCCGCATACACCAAACCCCTGCCCAAGCACATCACCACTTTTCACCACTCGCTCATCAACCCGCCACCGCAGCACCATCGCCAAAACCATCGGCAAGCCATACACATATAGCAACCCATTCAGTACAACCAATCCCCCAATATCATGCTCATGCCAAAGCGGATTCAGCTTCAAACACGCAAACCCAATCGCCGCGGTCAATCCAATCACACCAAGCGCCACCGCCCCGTTCTTCAACACCTCATCGCGCCACTGCCATCGCCGCACCGCCTCCACCATCGCCAAACTCATCGCCATCCACACCACGCCATATGTCGCCCCCTCGAACAATCCCACCGACATCTTCCGCAGCAGCATCACCCCATCGGTAAAACCTTGTCGCACCAACATCCCGCCCAGCAGCCCGCCCAAAATCATCACCATCACCAACACACCCTGCTTCGCCAGCTTCGCCGCACGCTCACCCATCAACCACCAATTCCCCAGCAAAACAAGCATCACCACACCAAACACGCCCACATACCAAAGCCCGCCGACAAACCCCGCGCCCATCACCCCCCGCGTTTCCATCAGCGGGTTCGCCACCGTTAGCGCAGACAATATCAAAGCCAACCCGCATAAATACGCATAAACCACACCGCCCCGCTCCGCCAAATAGCACCAGCCCAACCATCGACGTTTCGCCAAAACTAACCCCATCCCCAGTGTGCCCACCACCACCGCAAACGTCCCCACCTCCACCATCGTCGCATCCAGCAAATCACGCAGCGCATACCCGGTAAACGCGCGATGCACCACCATCAACACCCCGAATAGCAAAAACAGCATCGCCGACCCTTGCATCTGCCCGCTGTATTTTTCTTCATTGCGCTGCGCATACAGCCAGCCACTCAGCCCCAGTAGTGATACCAAGCCGACCCAAAAACCTGCCAGCTCATTGAGCACCACGTGCATACCACCCGCCAATTGACTTTCCGCGCTGCTAATCCCAACCAGAGCGCCCATGATCATCACGCCGTAAATCACCTGCACCGTTACCCGAAGCACCGGCCGGCCAAATCTGCCCGCCGTCCATACCGCCGCCGCGAGCAATCCCGCCCACCAAACGGCCTGCCACGGCGATGATGCGCCAACACCCGCTGCAAGCAAGAGCAAGGCCGCCGCGCACGTCGCATGAAACCCAACCGCCACATCATCCATCGCCATCTCGCCCAGATGTCTAATCACAAGATAGACACCCATGCAACCCGCCACACCCATCGCGCTCCCTGCGATCCACCACGGCATGCCCATCGCATCCACACCGCTCATCAGCGACAAGATGAAACACGCCACGCCCCCAACCCCGCTGATCACCGACCAATATACCCGCCGCTTACCCCACCACCCGCACACAAAGCCGCCCACCCAATAGATCAATCCCATCCCCGCAATGATCAGCAAATACTCCCACTGCGCCGACTTCCCGCCGCCCCATTCCGACAGCATCCATGCCGCCATCATCAATACGCTAAGCACCAAGCCCGCCGCACCAAGCATCCGCTGTCGATCATCAAACCGCCCCACCACCACCATCCCCGCGCCAAGCAGCAACACCATACCCAAACTCATCAACGAAAAATCAATCTTCAAAACAAGCAAACCCATCAGCGCACAACTCGCCAAACCCGCGCTGATCGACATCCGTACCAGCCGCCAACCCGTCGGCTTCTCCATCGTCCGAACCGCCCCCACCACATACACCATAAACGACAACACCATATACCCACCCAACACCAAACCGCTCCCCGCCACATCCCCAAACACCATCCGCACCAACGGCCACGCCATCGAACACACCAGCGTCAACAGTGAAACACCAAACCAACCCTTCCGCTGCGCCACCACCATCAACCCAATCTCAAGCAACAGCAAATAACCAAACAACATCTCTTGCGATTGATCCGCTGCACCCGAAAGCATCGGCGTTGCAAACCCACCCAGCAAACCCAACATCGCCACTGGCATCCCAATCCATAACGACAACACCACCGCAATCACCGTCACCATCGCCATCAAACCAAAACACATCCCCCCACCAATCAACTCAAACACGCTGTGCGCAATCAGCAAGGTCGTATACATCACCGACACCCCCGCCCCACAACACGCGTTCGCCAGCCGCTCACTCTTCTGCTTCATCAGCAGCCCCGCCACCGTCAAACATACACCCAACACGCCCCCGCCTACCACGCGCATCATCGGCGTCAGCAGCCCCTCTTGAATCGTGTAATGCACCCCTAACCCACCAGACATGATGATCGCAATCGCCCCAATCCAGTAATACAAGTGCGCCCCAAACTGCTCCTCAAATGTTCGCCTCAACTTCTCTAACCCACTCTCCCGCGCACCCCCGGTTTGATCAACCTCAGCATCTATCCGTGTGTTAGACGCCGCCTCAATCACCGCATCATCTGCCACCACCGCTGCTTCATGAACTACCTCCACCTCATCAGGCGTCACGTGCTCAGCTTCTACTTCCACAGCTTCTTCTGCTTCTGCCTCAGCCTCCTCTTGGGCCATAGCTTCGCGCTTTCGCTCTGCCCGGCGTACTTCAGCCATCTCCTCCACCAATCCCCCCATGCCCATCACGCGCCCGGTCAAGCCTCCATCCTCATCCACCGTCTTATCACGATCAGCCTCACCCTCCTCCGTCGGCACATCAGCCACTACCTCGTGCGCCTCCATACCTTCATCCTGCTGATCCGAAACGTCTCGATTCATACGACACAGCGCATCGCTTTGTAATCGCTGATCATGCTCCACCTTCGACAAACGTTTCGTGAGACTCTCAACCTCTTTCGTCAAGCTCTTCACGCGAAAGATCGCTATCAAACCTGCAATCACCAGATAGCCGATCCCAAACACCACCAAAACGATCATCACCAACATACATTCCATGATTCAACTACCTCCGGAATCGTGATGCGAAGAACCACCCGTGAGTCCAGTATCCGCGTGCCATTGATCAATGATCAACACCGTCAACATAGCCCCCAAAACATATAACCGCAACAGATTTCGTGCTTTTTATGCACGCAAACAATCCTTCTTCACCAGTCAAAACATCACGGCTCCCAACCAATCTCATACAAAAAAAGCAGCCACGCATGGCCGCCATCTTGCACTCTCTAGCTCTGTTTTAAACCGTCTCACACTATTGCTGATTCAGCAGCATCTCACCTGCTTGCGAAATCATCGACCGTCGTTCCTCCGGCTTGAGCAATTCTAATTCCTGCGCAATATCTGATGCTGTCGCCAAGCCGATAATCGCCCAACTCGTCAGTGTCGCATCCAACGTCCACTTGCTCTGATCGCCATGCTTCGCCTTACGGTGAGCAGCAATCTGCTCAGCAAGAAAAGCTTGGAACCGCGAGTACATCCCCTGCAAAGCCGCCTTAATATCTTCATCATCCGTTTCGTTTAGGCCTGCAAAGATGATGCGATACAATCGCCATTCTCCACGCGACCCCGCTTCCTGCTCAAGCAACAATTCTGCTGGACTTTCCACACCTTCTTCAGCAGCCCGCGCCAATAACTTCCCCCACTTTTCAGACACCACCTCAAAAATGTATTCAATTGAAGCAAGGAACATCGCCTTCTTACTCGGCCAAATCCGATACAACACATTTTCCTGAACCCCACACCGCTTTGCTAACTCCGCAGTCGTACTCCGACGAAACCCCAGCTCAACAAAAGCTTTCGCAATAATCGGCTGAAACTCCACACGCTTCTGATTCGTCAGACTTGGTCGCCCCATAGTAAATTCATCCTTCACAACAACAGAAATAAAAATAACGGATCGATCAAAACCCACCCGCCAAGTGACCCGCGGCATCTACCTCACGTCAACAGATGTGCCATTCACTCACCATTTCATTTTCCAATTCCGCGGCACCCAACACCCCTGTGAATCACCGCCCACCCAATTCAGCCTCTTGAAAATCAATCTCAAGCCGCCGGAAAGTCAGCATTTCATATTTTGACACGTATATCGACTAACAGAATACCAAACAAAGACTTACTCACAAAGTGAACATACATTCACAAGGCAAATCTTTTCATAAGAGGTTGACTTCAGCATGTCAGACTAATATAATTCGTTAATTGGCGAAGTGACTTAGTATTAGCTGGAGCCACAAAACATGAAGGAATACCTCAATATCACCAAAGCTCTGAGCGACGAAACCCGCGTCCGAGCCCTCATGATGCTCGACGGCCAGGAGCTCTGCCTCTGTGAGATCATCGACATCCTCAAGCTAGCTCCCTCCACCGTTTCCAAGCATATGAGCCTCCTCTACACTGCTGGCTTGATACATCGCCGCAAGCAAGGCAAGTGGCAATACTATCGCCTCGCCGACACAGAATCCGACTGCCCAACCACAATCAAGTCTGCCCTTGCTTGGACGCGCACCACACTCGCAGATACCAAACAAATCAACCAAGACAAACAAACAAGATGCTGCAGCAAAGACAAAGAACTCGAAGAGCTTTGCGCATGCTACCGGAGCTAAAAGATCATGACCGACAAACCCTCCATCCTCTTCCTTTGCACCGGCAACTCCTGCCGCAGCCAAATGGCTGAAGGCCTCACACGCCACCTCAAGTCCGATGCGCTCACCGCTTATTCCGCAGGAATCAAAGCGCAAGGCCTCAACCCCAACGCAGTCAAAGTCATGCGGGAAATCGGCATCGACATCACCAACCAAACCAGCAACACCGTCGATGAACTCCCCACGCAAGACATTGACTACGTCATTACTGTCTGCGGCCACGCCCACGAAACCTGCCCCACTTTCCCCGCAAACGCCAAAATCATCCACGTCGGCTTTGATGATCCACCCAAGCTGGCTGAAGCCGAAACAGACCCCGACAAAAAACTTGACCACTTTCGGCGAGTCCGCGACGAAATAAAATCCTTCGTCCAATCACTCCCCGAAGCACTCGCATAAACACATCAGTATCCCACCTAGTCTATCTCACGATTAGACTGAGAGCAGAAAAGGAGCTCAACCATGACAGCTCAACAACAATCAGAAGACCAAATCAGAGACACCGTTCGCGATGGCTACAAAAAAGTTGCCCTTCACGGCAGCCTTGACGTCATCAGCGACAACAGCAGCTCATGCTGCTCACCTTCCAACGAATCCGAACCCACCTCTGGCGGATGCTGCGGTGGAACCTCACAATTCTCCGCAGACAAACTGGCCGAGCAGATCGGCTACACCGCCGATGAAGTCGCCGCACTCCCGGAAGGTGCCAACATGGGCCTTTCCTGCGGCAATCCCACCGCCATCGCCAACCTTACCGAGGGGCAAACCGTCCTCGACCTCGGCAGCGGCGGCGGCTTCGACATCTTCCTCGCCGGCCCCAAAGTCGGTGCCACCGGCAAAGCCATCGGTGTCGACATGACCGCGGAGATGATCACCAAAGCACGCAACAACATCGCGTCCTACACCAAATCGACTGGCCTCGCCAACGTTGAATTCCGCCTCGGTGAGATCGAACATCTACCCGTAGCAGACAACAGCGTCGATGTGGTGATCTCAAACTGCGTGATCAATCTTTCACCCAACAAGCCACAGGTTTGGGCAGAGATCGCCCGTGTCTTGAAACCTGGCGGTAAAGTTGCCGCTTCAGATGTGGTGCTGCTCAAAACATTACCCGAACCTGTACGTGAGCAGGCAGAAGCACTCGTCGGCTGCGTTGCCGGCGCAGTTCTCCTTGATGATTATGAGTCGATGATGAAGGCGGTTGGCCTCAGCAATATCACTCTGAACGCTAAAGCCAACTATGTTGAATCACTCCGTGCGTTCAAAGCCCCAATCTATGATGCGGTTCAGGCCCAGCTTCCCGACGGCCTCACCCCGAATGACTACATCACCAGCGCCGACATCATTGCTATCAAACCATAAACCACTGACGATTCGTTAACACAAAACCAACGTGCTAACAACGTCGCAATCAAATCCAGACTGACGTATCATCCCAAATGATCGCCAGTCTTTTTTTTTATCAAAAGACGTAACTCAGTTCCAAACGTCACCACTTGAGAACCGATCCACAATGAACAACTTAAAAGCCTGTGTTGCAGAAGCCCTTGGCACCTTCGCCCTTGTCCTCGCCGGGACCGGCGCGATCGTTTTCAATGACGTTTCAAACGGTGCGATCACCCACCTCGGTATCGCCCTCACCTTCGGATTGATCGTCATGGCCATGATCGCCGCCCTTGGCCCGATCTCCGGCGCGCACATCAATCCCGCGGTCAGCATCGCCTTTGTTCTGGGCAGAAAATGCTGCCCATTCAAATGCACCTGCTTCATCATTGCCCAACTCATCGGTGCCTTCACCGCCTCTTTCCTCATCCTCGTCATGTATCCGGATCACCCGACCCTCGGCTCGACCCTCCCTGCCGGTCCGGCCATCCACTCCTTCATCCTCGAGATGATCCTCACCTTCTTCCTTATGCTCGTTATCCTTCAAGTCGCCCTCACCCCTGGTACACCCCCTGTTTTGATCCCCCTCGCTATCGGCGCTACCGTTGGTCTTGAAGCCCTCTTCGCCGGCCCTATCACCGGTGCTTCCATGAACCCCGCACGATCTATTGCCCCCGCGATCGCCTCCGGCAACCTCCAGCACCTCTGGCTCTACATTGCCGCCCCCATCATCGGTGCCGCACTTGCCGTCCCCACGTGGCTCTTCCTTGGCAGCCATAAAAAAACGAACGCTCCCTCAGAAGCGCCCGCCAAACAATCAATTTCATGATCAAACTACAACATACCCGCTAGCCAATTTATCGCGCGTACTTCGCGCCGTGTCGCCATTGGTCCAACCCGACCGCCAAGACGATGATCGCACCCGTCACGATTTGCTGCACATAGTTATCCAGCCCCAGCTTCGTACAGCCATTCGCCACCACCGTCATGATCAGCGCACCAACGATCGTGCCCAGCACCGACCCTTCCCCGCCAAGCAAACTCGCCCCACCGATCACCACCGCTGCAATGACTTGAAGTTCATAACCATCTGCTGTTGTCGGGTCACCCATCGACAGGAACGATGTCTGCAAAATCCCCGCGATTCCACCAAACAAGATCGCCAACATGTAAACCTTAATCTGAGTCCGCCGAATCTTGATCCCGCAAAGCAGTGCGGTGCGCTCGTTCGAACCAATCGCAAACACGTGCCGTCCAAACTGCGTATAGCTCAAGATAAATGACATCACAATCGCTGAGACGATCAGAATCCACACACCAGGCGCGGGGAATGACCACCCACTTTTGCCTAATGGAATGCCCACCATCAGATCACCAACCCATCCCAAATCATCGGGATAAATCGGCTCGTTTCCGCCGACCCATTTCGCCACGCCACGCACCGCACCCCACAAACCCAACGTCACAATAAACGAAGAGATCGGCACTATGCGGATAAATTTTTCATTCAGTAAGATGAAAATTGCGCACGTCACCAGCCCCACAGCAACACCACCAAACCACGTCAAATGTGTTGCAGCCCACATGCCTAGCAACACCCCCATGACTACCCCTGCCACGCGCCCCACATACCCTGCTACCAGAGCCCCAATCGTCAACCCCACCAGCACACCCGTCGCCATCCCACACAAGCATGCCACCCAAATCGGCAAGCCCTTGTCTACCACGAGCGCCACGACCATCGTCGTCAGCGCGATCGTCGCACCGATCGAAAGATCGATTCCGCCAGAGATGATAATCATCGTCGCGCCCACCGCCGCTGTACCCACCACCACCGTCTGCAACAGAATCAACTGCTGGTTTGAGATCGCGCGAAAATCCTTCCCTGCCAGAATCGCAAAAAACAGCCAGATCACTACCAACCCGATGATCGGCCCAAGCCGATACTTCACCAGATCCAGCACCACTTGCCGCAATGGATTTTTTTCCAGCTCAAGCTGCTTGTCACTTTCATAAACATCACCCTGCATGGCTGTCTCCTAAACCCGTCGCTTCCAACATAATCTGATGCTCGTCTAACCCCTTTGCCTCTCGCAGCGGTCCTAATTCCCCTCGGCACATCACGCCGATCCGATCGCATATCCCCAATAACTCGGGCAAATAGCTGCTTACAATCAAGATCGCCTTCGGCTTCCCACCCCCTACTGCATCACCAAACGCGCCCCGCGCAAGCTCATCAATCATCGTATAGATCTGCGCCTTAGACCCCACATCAATTCCCCGTGTCGGTTCATCCAACAGCATCACATCTGCATCCGAATGTAGCAGCCGCGCTAACGCCACCTTCTGCTGGTTTCCACCTGACAACGAATCCACCTTCGCAAACACAGACGCACACTTGATCGGAATCTTCTCCACCCACGGCTTGCACGCCCGGCTCAGCCCCCCGCGCGTCACCAAACCCATCGGACCTAAACCTTCTAACTGACTCATCACCACGTTGTCCGCAATCGGCAAGCCCACCGCCAACCCCTCAAACTTCCGGTCCTCACTCACCATCCCCATTCCTTGCAACCACCGCATCGAAGGACTCGCAGGCCCAACATACGCGCCCACCTTCACTTCGCCCTCTTCCACTTCGTCTAACTCAAAGATAGACCTCAGCATCTCCGTCCGCCCCGCACCGATCACCCCAGCAATCCCAACAACCTCGCCGCGATACAACTCAAAATTAACCCCCTTCGGCACACCTCCCTCACCCTTTAACCCCTTCACCTCTAGCATCAACTCCCCACGCTCATGCACCTGGCGAGGATACATCTCCGTCACATCCCGCCCCACCATCATGTTAACGATCTCACTTTGCTCAGTCGTCGCAACATCGCCTGTCCCCACCGATGCACCATCGCGAAGCACCGTAAACCGATCACAAACCGCTTTGACCTCTTCCAGAAAATGCGAGATGTAAATGATACTCACGCCTTCGCTTTTCATCTTTCGAATCAGCGTAAACAACTGCTCGGTATCCTTCTGCGACAAGCTGCTTGTCGGCTCATCCAGCACTAACACTCGGCAACCCGTCGCCACTGACCGCGCAATCTCCACCAATTGCTTCTCAGCATTCGATAACTCACGCACCACCTTTTTTAGTGGTAATTCACCTTTGCCTACCTCAGCCAAAGCATCTCGCGCAATCCGCTTCACTTCGCCCCATCGCATAAGCCCTCGCCGCGTCGGCTCAACTCCTAATGTGATATTCTCCATCACCGATAGGTGCTGTGCCAGCGACAATTCCTGATAAATCATACTCACACCAGCCCGCCGCCCCTCGTTCGGATTCGCCGGCCGATATACCTCCCCATCCAACCAGATCTCGCCTTCATCCAATTCATGTGCGCCAGATAACGCTTTCATCAACGTACTCTTGCCCGCACCGTTCTCGCCAATGACCGCATGCACTTCTCCCACGCGCAAATCAAGATCCACCCCATCAAGCGCCACCGTCGCGCCGAAGCGTTTGTACGCTCCTTTGACCTTCAGCCTCAGTTCCTCACCCGTTTTCTCTGCACCATCTATCATATGGTTAGACTCACTTGCTCAAACCACCCCCTTCATACACACACCATCATACGCCTCACCCCTACTCAATCATCTCCTTGATCTCTGGATCATTCAGGTTTGCCTTGGTCACGATCGCAACACCCGTATCAATCCGCTGCGCGACTTTTTGCCCCTTCAAATAAGCCACCAAAGTCTTCACCCCTTCATAACCCATCTTCTTCGGATTCTGCACAACCAACGCATCGATCTGATCTTCCTTTAGACCACGCACCAATGGTGGTGACGAGTCAAATCCCACAAATTTCTTCTTCCCTGCCAAGTCAACCTGCTTAAGCGCTAACAGCATGCCCAATGTTGCTGCTTCATTTGAAGCAAAAATGCCATCAGCTTCACGAACACGATCAATCATGTTCAGCGATTGAATCTTCGCATCACCCGCCGTCGCCCCAGCATACCGGTTGTCAACCAGCACCTTCACACCCGGCGTCTTATGCATCACATCCAAGAACCCCGCCTCACGCTGTTCCGTGCTCGCACTACCTACCAGATACCGCAGCAGCACCACATTTCCCTTATCACCGATCAGCTTGTCTAATTCCTTCCCGCCAAGTTGTCCACCGTTGAAATTATCCGTCGCCACAAACGACACATAATCCTCGCCCGGCTTCCCATCCAATGCCGAGTCAATGATTACAACTGGAATCCCCTTCTTCACCGCGTGTTGGATTGGACGCACAAGCGCCTTTGAATCCAACGGTGCAATCACCATTCCGTCAATCTCACCCCCGGTTAAAAACTGCTGCACGACTTGAATTTGCCCTGCACGATCGTTCTCCTTGAGCGGGCCCTTCCAGATCATCTTTACACCAAGCTCACTGCTTGCCTTCTCAGCACCCGCCTTCACAGAATTCCAATATTCATGTGTCGTTCCCTTCGGAATCACCGCAATCGTGATCTTTTCGCCAGCCTTCACTAGCGGAGCCTTCGCTTGTGAAAACGTATGCTTCATTTTCTCTTGAACATCATCCGCCTTTTCACCCACGGCAGCGGACTTCGCAACATCCTCCGCCATCGCATCATGCACGGCTTTCTGCTGCTGTTCAGAAGATATCGCCGGCTTCTGCTCCGACTCACCACCACAACCTGCCGCGAAAAGCATGACCAACACCAACGCTGCTACCATCATTTGTTTTGCCATCATTTCTCTTGCCCTGTCGTTCATGGTTTAAATCAATGCAATCAGATTCTTGGCCCGCCAGATGGAATCCAATGATAGCAAAGCCTGCTATATTTTGTATAACTTTCCATAACTTTTCTTAACTTTCCATTCATGCTGTATGCAAGACCTCAACAAACACCACGCGTCTGCGGGCCTTTTCGCTTCTCCTCTTGCTTGGAATGTTGCGATTTTTCATGCTCAAAATGCTCCACCGCACGTTGCAAATCCGCCACAAACAAGTCCGCCATATCTCGGCTCATGCTCTCCCGTACCACCACACGTAAAAGCGCAATCCCCTCAGCATCCGGCGCCATCGTATATGCCGGCACAATCCATCCACGCTCCCGTAACTTCTCAGACAAATCAAACACTGTGTAGCCATACTTCTTCATCACATCATCATTCAATGCAAAAGCTACCACCGGCAAGTGCCCCAGCTTACTTAACATCCAAAACCGCCCCATCCCCTCAACCGCAGATGTAATCCGCTCCGCAATCCCATGCAAGCTCGTCATGACTGCTCTATATCCATCCATTCCTAAAAACAGAAAGTTGTAATACTGGCCGAGCACTTGGCTCGCACCCTTCGAGAAATTAAGGTTAAACGTCGGTTGATCACCACCGAGATAATTGACATGAAAAACAAGATCCTCCGGCAACTCCGCCTTATCCCGCCACACAACCCATCCCACACCCGGATACACCAACCCATACTTATGCCCACTCACATTGATACTCTTCACCCACTTCAAACGAAAATCCCACCGTAACTGCGGCTGCGTAAACGGCACCACAAACCCTCCGCTTGCCGCATCCACATGTAATGGCACCTCCCACCCCTTCTTCACATTCAATTCTTCTAGCGCATCATTCAAGGCCTCAATCGGCTCATACTCCCCTGTATACGTGCTACCCAAAATCCCTACGACTCCGATTGTGTTCTCGTCCACCATAGCCATCGCTTCTTCAACCCCAATCACATAGCGATCCTTCGTCAGCTTCACATACCGTGGCTCGACCTCGAAATACCGCGCAAACTTCTCCCACACCACCTGCACATTCGCCCCCATCACCAGATTCGGCTTACCTGCATCCATCTTCAACACCTCCCGCCGCTTTCGCCACCGCCATTTCATCGCCAGCCCCGCCAGATGGATCGCCTCACTCGATCCCACTGTCCCAGTCCCCACTGCCTCACCGCCCTCACCTTCCGGCGCATTGAACAGCCTCGCCAGCATATTCACACAGTAGTTCTGAATCTCCGTGGTTTGCGGGTACTCATCCTGATCGATGTAATTCTTACTGAGTGTCTCCGCCATGAGCCGCCCCGCATGATCATCCATCCACGTCGTCACAAAAGTCGCTAGATTAAGCGAAGGATTCCCATCCAGATTCAGTTCATCATGAATCACTCTATACGCCACTTCAGCCGGAAGTCCTTGCACAGGCATCACATACTTTGGCACCGGCTCACGGGTATACCTCGATCCATAGGTGAGAGCATGATGAGCTGAACTCAAATCCGTGCCGCGCAAATCTTGTTTATGAGATAGCATCGAAATTATCCCCAATGAGACCCCTCAAGCCCCCTCTTAATGGGCATATTCATCAGCGCAGAATCTCTGCAACAAATAAACCCATATCGTTTTAAACATCGCCCTTCTAACCGCCACCTGCTGATAATCTTCTTCCAGAGGCAGGTTATCGCCCCTATCTCTCTCAAAATCCACTTTCACTCACCTATCACTCATTATCTCGCCAACGGCAAATCACATCACCACATCCGTCATCAACCCGACCAACCAGTAACATTAATATTGACACTCACCCGGTTGTGATAAACAATCCCCAATTCGCCAAGTCACGCTTAACCCGATTTGACATGGGTTTACAGGTCAGTACACTACTTGGCTCCCTGTCGGTGATCACCGCGATCATCGTGTTTGCGTTCATTTACAACGTAACTCAAGGCAAATAAACGAATGACCGCCGGTAAGATCCGCATCAGAATGGAAGCCTACGATCACCAAGCTCTCGACGCTTCGGCTCGAGAAATCGTTGATCACGCAAAACGCACCCAAGCGAAAGTCGCAGGACCCATCCCCCTGCCCACCCGCATCGAACGTTACACCGTCCTGCGGTCACCTCACATCGACAAGAAGTCACGTGAGCAGTTCGAGATTCGCACACACAAGCGAATCATTGACATCAAGGAACCCAATGCCAGAACCGTTGAAGCCCTCAACCGTTTGGTCGTTCCCGCTGGTGTGTTCGTTAAAATCAAAGCTTAGATATTCACGCTTCTATATAGAAGCTCAATCAAACAGGGCATGATCCGCTGGCTCGCCAAGATCGCTGCAAAGCTCCCTGAGAGGTTCAATAAGATGGCACAAGCAATCATTGGTCGCAAAATCGGCATGACTCGTTTCTACAATGAGGACGGCGTGAACATCCCCGTCACCATCATTGAAGCGGGTCCTTGTTTTGTCAGCCAACTCAAGACCGAAGAAACCGACGGCTACTCAGCAGTGCAGATCGCCTTTGAAGACATCAAAGGCCGCAACTCCACCGCACAGCTCATCGGTCACGACGGCAAGGCCGGCATCACACCGAAACGCTTCCATAAAGAATACCGCGTCGACAGCACCGATGAATTCGAACTCGGCCAAACTATCACGGTCGAAGCCTTCGAGGAAATTAAGTATGTCGACGTCATCGGCACCAGCAAAGGTAAAGGCTTCGCCGGCGGCATGAAACGCCACGGCTTCAAAGGTCAGGAAGCATCACACGGCGTCGAGCGTAAACACCGCTCACCCGGTTCGATCTCCGGCCGTGCTTCAAACCTCGGTACCGGTAAATCGAAAAAAGGTATCCGCATGGCCGGCCACATGGGCGACGAAACCGTCACCGTCCGCTCACTGCCAGTCGTCGCGATCGACAAAGATAAAAACCTCCTTCTCGTCAAAGGGCCTGTTCCCGGCGGCAAGAAGGGTCTTCTATATGTAAGGGAGGCCACACGGCTCTTCAAGCGCAAGGCTAGTAAAGCCTGAGCGTCGTAAGTCGGTGAGCTCCAACATCTGAGAAATCAGATGAGGCTCAGGACCCCGAAACTGCAACGCCGCCACAACCCGGTCTAATAAACCGAGTCGCAAAGCCAGCTACTCAAGGTGAGCATCCACCAGGCTTGTGTCGGCGAACAAAACGCATCCCATAGTGGGACCGTAGGTGAAGAAAATGATTCAGATCCCTGTACACAATCAAACCGGCGAACAGGTCGGCACCGTCGAAGTGAGCGAAGAAGTGCTCGGCGGCGAAGTCCGTAACGGTCTGCTCAAGCAGGCATATGTTCGCTATCATGCCAATAAACGCACCGGCACCGCACGCACCAAGAATCGTGCGGACACCGCATACTCCACCCGCAAGCTATATAAGCAGAAGGGTACGGGTAATGCTCGCCGTGGTTCCGCTGGCACCAACGTCATGCGCCACGGTGGTCACGGTTTCGCCAAGCGACCAAAATCTTGGCGTCAAGGCATGCCGACCAAAATGCGTCGCCTTGCCAACCGCAACGCCCTGCTCGCCAAAGCCGTCGACAACGAGATTAAACTCATCGACAACCTCAGCCTCGACAAGCCTTCCGCCAAGTCCTTCAACGCCATTCTTGATGCCCTGAAAGTTGATCGCACCTGCCTCGTCGCACTCGCCGACACACGATCAAACGAAGCCAAATCAGCGGCAAACCTCGACAACGTAAACACCATCCAGGTCGACCACCTCAACGTGTTCGATCTGTTAAACCATCGATACCTCGTCGCCGACAAAGCCGCTTTCGAAGCATACATCGAAAAGGTCACCGTTCAGGCAGACGTGAACAATGAGGAGGCAGCCTGATGAAACTCCACGCAACACAAGTCATCAAGCGCCCACTGATCACCGAGAAGACCTCTTGGGAAGCCGAAGTCCGCAACCGATACTCATTCGAAGTTGCCATGACCGCTCGCAAGCCCGAGATCAAGGCCGCCATCGAAGAACTCTACAACGTCAAAGTCGACAAGGTCGCCACACAAATCCGCAAAGGCAAGTACTTCCGTACACGCTTCGGACCAGCCAAGACCTCGAACTGGAAAAAAGCAACGATCCAGCTCATGCCCGACAACGCCATTGAACTGTTCTGATTTGTATAGAACCTGATCACTGAACTAATCACTGATTAGACACAACAGTAAAGGATACGCCACCATGGCGATTCGAATCTACAAACCAACAACCAACGGCCGGCGTAACGCTTCGGTCAACCTCTACTCAGAGGTGACCAAGAGCACGCCTGAAAAGTCGTTGCTCTCCGCAAAGAAGAAGAACGGCGGCCGTAACCATCACGGTAAAATCACCGTTCAATCTCGCGGTGGCGGCAACAAGCAACGCTACCGTCGGATCGATTTCCGTCGTAACAAGCTTGATGTCAACGCTACGGTAGTCGGCATCGAATACGACCCCAACCGCTCGTCAAACATCGCACTTCTTGAGTACGAAGACGGCGACAAGCGATACATCATCGCACCTGCGGGTCTCACTGACGGCGACACAGTCATCACCACTAACGGTAAGGCTGAGCCTGAAGCCGGTAACGCCATGCCGCTCAAGTACATCCCCTCCGGCCTCAACGTTCACTGCGTTGAAATCCAGCCAGGTAAAGGCGCTCAGATGTGCCGCTCCGCTGGAACCTACGCTCGCCTGACCAATAAAGAAGGCAAGTGGGCAACACTCGTATTCCCTTCCGGTGAAGTCCGTCAGGTCTCACTGGAATGTCGAGCCACGATCGGCAACGTCGGCAACTCCGACCACAACCGCGTCGTCCTCGGTAAAGCCGGCCGCGCTCGTAAGATGGGCAAACGCCCACACGTCCGCGGTGCTGCGAAAAACCACCACGATCACCCAATGGGTGGTGGTGACGGCCGCAGTAAAGGTAATCGTGCACCAGCTTCCAAGACTGGTGTCCTGTCCAAAGGTGGCGGCACACGTAAGCGTGGCAAAGCCTCTAACAAGCGGATCATCCGCCGTCGCGTCTCCAAGCGTTACGGCCAACTAAGGTTGAAATAAACGATGGCACGATCACTCAAAAAAGGTCCATTCATCAACGAAAAGCTTTTCAACAAAGTTGCAAAGCTCAACGAAACAGGTGCTCGCTCGGTCATCCGAACCTGGGCTCGTTCCTCCACCATCATCCCTGAATTCGTGGGTCATACCTTCGAAGTTCACAACGGGAAAGTCTTCATCAAAGTATTTATCACCGAAGACATGGTCGGACACAAGCTCGGCGAGTTCTCTCCGACACGTGCCTTTAGACAGCACACCACTGGTACCAAGGCTCAGCGTGCTCGCGGCCTCTAATATGTACCCCGGAAACTGACCCCGGCAGCCTGATATTGCAGGAATGTAAGAATGCCTTATACAAACACACATCGCGGTGCTCGCATCAGCCCAACCAAGGCTCGCCTGGTCGCTGATCTCATCCGTGGCAAAAGCGTCGATGACGCACTCGTCACACTGATGATGTCCAAGAAGCGTGCAGCCGTGTTTATGAAGAATGCTCTGAACGCAGCCGTTGCCAACGCCGATCAGGCCGAAGCAAACACACGTTCACTCCGCGTCTCCGAAGCCCGCGTCGACGAAGGTCCGACCATGAAACGCTTCCAACCAAAAGACCGCGGCCGTGCTCATCCAATCATGAAGCGAACCTGTCACATCACCATCTCAGTAGATGAGGCATAAGGAAGAAACATGGGACAGAAAGTACATCCATTTGGGTTCCGCGTCGGCATCACTGAAGCTCACAAGAGCCGCTGGTATGCCCCGAAAGCGCTCTACGGCGAGCTCCTCGTCGAAGACCAGAAGATCCGCAAGTTCTGCGATCAGCGACTCAACCGTCGCCCTCCCTTCGCAGCCGTCTCGGATATTCACATCGAGCGCACCCGTGAAGAACTCAAAGTCATCGTCCGCACCGCTCGCCCCGGTCTGGTCATCGGCCCCAAGGGTGCTGAGATCGACGCACTGACACAAGAACTGCAAAAGCTCACCGGCCGTAACGTCGTGATCAACTGCATCGAAATCGGTAACCCCGACCTCGAAGCACAGCTGGTCGCTGAATCGCTCGGCGAACAGCTTAAGAAGCGTGCATCTTTCCGCCGCATCATGAAGATGAAGGCAGACGCATGCATGACCGCCGGTGCAAAGGGTATCAAGATTCAGCTATCTGGCCGCCTCGGTGGTCACGAGATGAGCCGTACCGAAGACATCCGTCTCGGTGCCGTGCCGCTGGCAACCCTTCAAGCCAACATTGACTACGGCTTCGCAGAAGCACTCACCACCTACGGCATCCTCGGTGTCAAAGTGTGGATCTACAAGGGTCTCTACGAAGAACTCAAAGAAGGTGAAATTCAGTCGAAAGCTGCCGGTGCACGTCCTCGTGCTCGTGGTCGCCGATAAATCGTTAATCGAATTGTTTACCACGGTCTAACCGCCGTGTTTGGGAAATAGAACCATGCCTTTGATGCCCAAACGAGTTAAGTTCCGCAAGCAAATGCGTGGCACCATGAAGGGTGTTGCACAACGCGGTAACTACGTCGCCTACGGTGACTACGGTCTCCAGCTCCTCGAAGGTGGCTGGCTCACCGCTCGCCAGATCGAAGCCGGCCGTATCGCCGCTCGTCAGTACGTGTCCCGCGAAGGCAAGCTCTTCGTCCGCGTCTTCCCCGACAAGCCCATCTCCAAGAAGCCCTTGGAAACACGTATGGGTAAAGGTAAGGCAGAGCCGGAATACTGGGTCGCCCGCGTCAAGCCCGGAACCGTTGTCTACGAAATCACCGGCGTGCCTCGCGACCTCGCTCGCTCGGCATTCACCCGCGTGGCTCACAAGATGCCGTTCCGCTGCCGCTTCGTCGAACGCCGTCACGCATAAACAAGCTTTTAATCCCCGCGACTTGTGGGAATGGATCTGAAGATATGAAAAAGAGCGAAGTTCACAAAATGAGCGACCCAGAGCTGACCGAAGAAGTCGGCCGTCTGCGCAAGCAGCTCTTCGATCTCAAGTCACAAGCCGTGACCGAAAAGATCGAAAACCCGCGTCAGCTTGGAAACATCAAAAAAGATATTGCACGCATCCTGACCGAGCAGCGCTCCCGTCAGCTGCAGGAGGGCAAATAAATGAATACTGCCGCAACAGAAGAAAAACGGGTACTCACTGGCACAAAGATCGGTGTCGTCGTCTCTGACAAGCGTGACAAAACACGCACCGTCGCCATCCAGTTCCAGTCGCGCCACACCAAATACGGCAAGTACCTGGCACGCGTCGCAAAGTACCACGTGCATGATCCCGAAAACCTCGCCTCCAAGGGCGACCGTGTCGAGATCGCATCTTGCCGACCCATCAGCAAGACCAAATCGTGGCGGCTCGTGCGTGTCATCGAAAAGGCTAAAGGCAGCGCTACGCAAGCCTGATCACCCAGACGAATTGTCCCGGACTTCATGAAACAGTCCGGCTGAAGGATTAAACCCATGATTCAGCAAGAATCGAGAGTCGACGTCGCGGACAACACTGGTGCCAAAATCGCCTATGTCATCCGTGTTCTGCGAGCCAAAACCGCCCGTGGCAAGAGCACTCGCCCCGCCGCTGGTGTCGGCGACCGCGTGGTCTGCTCCGTCAAGAAGTCTCTCCCAGGCAGCGACATGAAGACCGGCACCATCGTCAAGGGTGTTGTCGTTCGCACCAACTACCCCGTTCGACGCAAAGACGGTTCCTATGTGCGCTTCGACAAGAACGCCATCGTTCTCATCGACGACGACGGAAACCCACGTGGCACACGCATCTTTGGTGCCGTCGCCCGTGAGTTGCGTGAACAGAACTATATGAAGATTGTTTCGCTCGCTTCTGAAGTTGTATAAGCAACGCAAAGCCAGCCAATAAACGGAAAGTAACGTCATGGCACGACACGTACGAAAAGGCGACAACGTCATCATCACCGCAGGTAACGACCGCGGCAAGACCGGAAAAATCCTCCGTGTCATCGTCGAGGAAGACCGCGTCGTGGTTGAAGGCATCAATGTTCGCAAAAAACACCTTCGCCGTTCAGAAATGAACCCGCAAGGCGGCGTCATTGAAAAAGAGATGCCCATCCATCTCTCAAATGTTTCCCCCGTGGACAACAAAGGCAAAGCCACCCGCGTGAAGTTTGAGAACAAAGCTGATGGCAGCAAAGTCCGTCTCGCAGTTTCCACCGGCGAACAGCTCGGCCCCGAACTCCGCAAGGCCCGTAAATAAATCGTAAGCCCAATATCCTGCAACGGTACTTGACCCTTGCAACAACAGGACCAAAACAATGACCCCTCGGCTTAAAGAAAAATACAATACCGAAATCCGCAGCATTATCGCGGAAAAATTCGGCCTCACCAACGTCATGCAGCAGCCAAAGCTGGAGAAGATCGTTATCTCCGTCGGCCTTGGTAAGCAGCTTGATGGCACAAAGATCCGTCCGGTCGCCAAAGAGCAGACCCTCAAGGATCTTGAAATGATCACCGGCCAAAAGGCAATCATGAAGCGAGCCAAGAAATCGGTCTCGAACTTCAAACTGCGTGCCGGCTACGAAATCGGTTCCATGGTCACCCTCCGCGGCGACCGTATGTGGGAGTTCCTTGATCGTCTGATCAGCCTCGCCATCCCACGTATTAAGGACTTCCGTGGCCTGCCTGACAAAGCCTTCGACGGACGTGGCAACTACAACTTCGGTGTGCAAGAGCAAGGTATCTTCCCCGAAATCGATATGGCCAACGCGTCCTTCACACACGGCATGAACATCACCATGGTCTTCAAGAAGTCGACCGACGATGTCTCCCGTGAAGTGCTAACCCAACTGGGGATGCCTTTTGTGAAGAGAGACAAGAAGGCTAGCTGATAAACAGAATTCAACAGACAAATCCCCGGCACGTTGCCGGAGATCGGAGAAATAAATGGCTTCGAAATCGTCAATCACACGCAACACGAGAGTCCAACGGACCATCGATAAGTACGCCGAAATCCGTAAGAAGATGAAGGAAGAAGGCGACTACATCGGGCTCCAAAGACTCCCCCGGGATGCAAGCCCCACACGTCAAGTCAATGCCTGTGCACTGACCGGCCGTACGAAAGGCTACTACCGCAAGTTTAAGATCTCGCGAAACATGCTCCGTAAGCTTGCACTCGAAGGCAAGATCCCCGGCATGCGTAAAGCGTCATGGTAATCACAAACACACGGCAGGTTGCTTCTAAACGAACTAACTCAGACCTGCCCGTAGCTTTTGGAGAACGTAGATGTCTCTGAGCGACCCAATCGCTGATATGCTCACTCGGATCCGCAACGCGGTCCGGTCCAACAAGACCAAGGTCGATATCCGTGGCAGCAAAGTCTGCACCGGCATCGCAAAGGTGCTCAAGGAAGAAGGCTTCGTCGATGACTACAACTTCATCGATGATGGCCGCCAAGGCATCGTACGCATTGACCTGCGTTACGGACCAAACGGTGAGAAACTGATCCACGCCATCAAGCGCGAATCAACGCCAGGCCGCCGTGTCTATAGAAAGGTCAGTGAGCTCCCACGCCCACTCGCCGGACTCGGTATCTGTGTTGTCTCTACGCCAAAGGGTGTGCTGTCAGACCGTCAGGCACGTAAAGAACAAGTTGGCGGCGAGCTGCTCTGCACCGTCGAATAATGTCACAGTCGTAAGCTCTCCGCGAGCTGCAGACTCAAAAGGAAACACCAATGTCAAGAATCGGCAAAAAAGCAGTAGCCATCACTGATGGCGCCGACGTCAAGCTCAACGGCAACGAAATTGTTGTCTCTAAGGGCAAGGCGACACTGAAATACACGCATCGTCCTGAAGTCACCGTCAAGGTAGACGCAGACGCAAAGCAAATCATCGTTGATCGCATCGACGACTCGCGTACCGCCAAGGCCATGCACGGCACCACCCGCACCTTAATCGCCAACATGATCGAAGGCGTCACCAAGGGCTACACCAAGCAACTCGAAATCGTAGGCGTTGGTTGGGGTGCAAAACAGCAAGGCATGGAAGTGCATCTAAACGTTGGCTTTGCCGACACCCGCAAGGTACCGATCCCCGCAGGCGTTGAAGTGAAGATCGAAGGCCAGAAGCTCACGATCTCCGGCGCAAACAAGCAAAAGGTTGGTGAATGTGCCGCAGCCATCCGTCAACACAAGAAGCCTGAACCCTACAACGGCAAAGGCATCAAGTACCACGACGAAATCATCGTCCGTAAGCAAGGTAAAGCTTTCGGTAGCTAATTGAAGTAAACACCCATCCAACAGTAGGGCGCACCTGACGCCTGAATAAGAGACCAAAGATGGAAAAGAATAAACTCAAAACACTCCGTCGCTCACGCCGCAAGACAGGCATTCGTAAGCGCATCACAGGTGTCGCCGAGAAACCACGGCTCACCGTCTTCCGCTCCGCGAAGCACATCTATGCACAGATCGTGAACGACCTCGATGGCAAGACCATCCTCTCAGCCAGCTCCGTCTCTGCCAAAATCGGCAACGGCGGCAATGTAGACGCAGCCAAAGCCGTCGGCACCAAAATCGCCGAAGACGCAAAAGCTGCCGGTATCGAATCAATCGCTTTTGATCGCAACGGCTTCCGTTATCACGGACGCGTTAAGGCTCTCGCCGATGCGGCTCGTGAGGCAGGCCTCAAGTTCTAATCAATAAAGCCAAGAAGCCAAACGGCTCAAAGGAAAGAACATGGCGGAAGTATTAGCAGACACACAAGCTCTCGAATCCACGACGCTCGGCATCTACCGCACAGCCACCGTTGTTAAAGGTGGTCGTCGGTTCAGCTTCGCAGCCCTCGTTGTTGTTGGCGACCGTAACGGTTCCGTCGGCATCGGCTACGGCAAAGCACCCGGCGTCCCTGCAGCTATTGAAAAAGCTCAGAAGGATGCGAAGAAAAATATCAAACAGGTCATCCTCAAAGCAGGCACCCTGCCCCATCCCGTGACTGGCCGGTTCGGTGCATCCACCGTCCGTCTCATTCCAGCTGCGCCTGGTACCGGTGTCATCGCCGGTGCAACCGTCCGTGCAGTGTTGGAAATGGCCGGCGTGCACGACTGCCTGACCAAGTCATTCGGATCCAATAACCACAAGAACCTCTCCAAGGCCGTCATGGAAGGTATGCTCTCACTCCGCACACGTGCAGACATCGCACGTCTCCGTGGTGTCGAGCTTGATGAAACCGAAGTCGACGAAATCCTCAAGGCTTCCAAGAAGTTCATGTCCGAAGCAACCGATGCTGGTGCTACCGCTGAAAAAGCAAAAGCACCCGTCAACACCGTCGGCCAGAAAAAAGAACGCGGCGGTAAACCTCGCCGTGGTGGCGGTGGCCGCGGCCGTCGTGATGAACAACCCGCTCAACAAGCCCCTGCCGCAGAAGCTGCTGCACCAGAGGCGCCAGCCGCTGAGGCTCCCGCCCCGGAAGCACCTGCTGCTGAAGAAAACAAGAGCGAATAACAAACCAAACCACAAGCGTTTCAACGATGATCAAAACGACGTCGTGAAACAGGAGCGATATTCACCATGATGATCCACGAAATTACTGCAAAGGTTGGCGCACACAAAAAGCGTAAGCGAGTCGGCCGTGGTCCTGGTTCTGGCACGGGTAAAACTGCCGGACGTGGCCACAAAGGTGCCGGATCACGCGCGGGTTACTCAAATTCAGGTGCCCACGAAGGCGGTCAGATGCCGCTCTTCCGTCGTGTCGCCAAACGCGGCTTCTCCAACGCTCAGTTCCGTAAGGAATTCAGCATCGTCAATCTCAAAGCACTCGAAGCCCGCTTTGACGACGGCGCTGAAGTCAATGCTGACATGCTTGTTAAAGTCGGCCTCATCCGCTCAACCAAGCTTCCTGTCAAGGTGCTTGGCGAAGGCGAACTGACCAAGAAGCTACAAGTCACCGCCGCCAAGTTCTCCAAGTCTGCTTCGGAGAAAATCGAAAAAGCTGGCGGCTCTGTCACTGTCGCCTGAGATTTTTGCTAATGTCATGATCGCGATACGTACAGGTGAGCCTCGCTCACCTTCTCGCGTTTCAAGATCAAACGATAAAACCACGCATCAGGGAATGACCACGACATGCTCCAGGCATTCTTCAACATCTGGCGAATCCGTGAACTCCGCGTGAAGCTTCTCTTCACCGTAGGGATGCTGGCTATTTACCGGATCGGTTTCTTTATCCCACTTCCGGGCGTTGACCAGAGTGCGCTGAAAACATGGGCCGACCAATCTGCGGGCGGTGCTGTCGGCAACCTCATCTCTTACGTCCAGATCTTCACCGGCGGGTCACTCGGCCAATCAACGATCTTCGGCCTCGGCATCATGCCATATATTTCTGCCGCCATTATCTTCCAACTCCTCGGCACTGTTTGGGAACCCCTCAAGCAACTACAAAAGGAAGGTCCCGCAGGACGCCAGAAGATTCAGGAATATACCCGTTATGCCACAGTCGCACTGTGTCTAGTTCAAGCCGCGTTCTGGATCTCATTCCTACAATCCGGCCAGAACCCATTCGTCTACCCCGAGTACATTGGCACCATCTCCTTCTGGCTCTCCGGCATTGTCGGCCTCACCGCTGGCACCGTCTTCCTCATGTGGCTCGGTGAGCAAATCGACAAATACGGAATCGGTAACGGTGTCTCACTCATCATTACCGCTGGCATCATCGCCGGCATGCCCAACGCCATCGGCTACATCTACAAGGGCTTCTCCCTCACTTCCGGTGAAGGCGACTACACCCCGATGTCTGTCCTCTTCCTCATCGGTGCCTTCATCGCCGTCGTTGCAGGTTCGATCATCATCACGCAAGGCCAGCGCCGCATCCCGATTCAGCAAGCCAAACACACCCGCGGCCGCAGAGTCTACGGCGGTCAAAAATCATACCTCCCCCTCCGTGTCAACCACGGCGGCGTCATGCCCATCATCTTCGCTCAGTCACTCATGATCTTCCCATCCATGATCGTCGGCTGGATCGCAAGTACCGTCCCCACTGGGGCAACCGGCTGGTGGGTTACTATCCTCGGCATTCTCAATGACAACTTTGCCAACCTCACCGGATACCTCTACGTCCTCACTTTCATTGGCATGATCTACTTCTTTGCCTATTTCTGGACCACCGTCCAGTTCCAGCCCAAAGAAATGGCCAATCAACTTCGTGACCACGGCTCCTTCATCCCCGGACGCCGCCCCGGACCACGAACCGCTGAATACCTTGAAACTGTCATGGAACGCATCACTTACGTCGGTGCAGGCTTCCTTGCCATCATCGCTGTCATCCCGACCATCGTCACCGGACTCATGGGAGTCGACTTCAGCATCTCCCAATACCTCGGCGGCACAGGTCTTTTGATCGTGGTCTCAGTCATGCTCGACTTTGTACAACGAATCGAAGCACAACTCCTCATGCGTAATTACCCTGGCTTCCTTGCTCAAGGCGACGCTAAGGGACCAAAAATCCGAGGAGCTCGCCACTAAAACGAACTTTTAACCCCCGGCCATCCCTTCCTGAACACCTCAGCAAGGCAAAAGCCAACCGCAAAACCTCGCCAAACACAACCCCACACACGAAAACTCACCCCTGTCCGGCCAGGATGATGATCCCGGCCATCCGGATACATGACCAACACACCAAGTCATACTTCCGTGAGGGGCCTCAAGTTCCTTTACTCCCGTCCTTTACAGGACTTGTCAAGGCCGTACAACCGTGGTAGCATTCCCAATTCGCTCCGGTTGTCGCCCGAATTACAGGTAAGGCAGCCAAGGCATGGCCATTACGCGAAAATCGCCTAAAGACCTCGAAAAAATGCGTGCAGCCGGTCGGATCGTCAAAGCAGTCCACCGCCGCATTGAAGAAATATGCAAGCCCGGCATCACCACCAAAGAGCTGGATGAAGAAGCCTTCAGAACCTTCACCAACCTCGGTGCCAAGGGCCTGTTTAAAAATTACCCCACGTATAAGCCCGGGGAAGGTTTCCCCTCTCATACGTGTATAAGCGTCAACGACGTCGTGGTTCACGGCATCGCTGACGACAGAGTCATCAAAGATGGTGACATCGTCGGCCTCGACTGTGGCGTCCAATTGGACGGCTGGTGCGGGGACGCAGCAACCACCATCCTCGTCGGGGATGTCGCCCCGGATGTCCGCAAACTATGCGAAGACACCCAGCACATTCTCGAATTGGCAATCAGTGAAATCCGTCCCGGTCGAACCTGGTCACAAATCGCACGGCTAATGCAAAACTACGCCGAACGACAAGGCTACGGTGTCGTCCGAGACTTCGTCGGGCACGGCATAGGTCGAAACATGCACGAGGACCCCAAAGTCCCCAACTATGTTTCACGTGACCTGATCCGCAACGACATCAAGCTCACCGAAGGCCTCGTCCTCGCCATCGAGCCCATGTGCAACCTCGGCACTAAAGATGTGCGAACCCTCGCTGACGGATGGACAGTTGTCACACTCGACGGCAAAGCCTCAGCTCATTACGAGCACACCGTTGCCATCACCGCCAAGGGTGCCGAAGTTCTCACCGACGGCAACTGACAATCAAACCGGCATCAACCGATCACTGATGTCATTGACTTCATCTCCAGAAGATGATCTCACTGATCTCACTGATCCCCGGCAACCTAAACCCCTGCCGACCGCTCAGTAGAATCCAGAAAGAAGGTTCAATTGGCCAAGGAAGACAAACTCCAGTTCGAAGGCGAAGTCCTCGAAGCACTCCCCAACGCGATGTTTCGCGTGAAGCTCGAGAACGACCATGAAATGATCGCCCACATCTCCGGCAAGATGCGTATGCACTACATTCGTATCCTCCCTGGAGACAGAGTGACCGTCGAAATCAGCCCTTACGACCTGTCCAAAGGCCGCATTACCTACAGACACTAGCTCTCCTAAGACGCTAGCCACACAGAATTTAATCCCTACAGCCACAGAGGTGGAATATGAAAGTACGTGCTTCAGTCAAAAGAATCTGCGAAAACTGCAAGGTCGTCCGTCGTAAAGGCGTCGTCCGTGTGATCTGCTCATCCAATCCAAAGCACAAGCAGCGTCAGGGATAATCCCAGAAAATACCACCGGCAGCGAGATGTGATATAATCCGCTCCCTGTGATTTTGCCCTATAAAGGAAAGACCAAATGCCCCGTATTCTTGGTGTTGACATCCCAGACAACAAGCCGCTCCGCGTCGCACTCACCTACATCTACGGTGTAGGCCCACACCACGCAGCGCAGATCGTTGAAAAAGCAGGCATGGACGGCCAAGCCCGTGCCAACACACTCAACGAAGACCAACTCGCTCAGATCGCCGGCATCATCGAAAACGACTACATCGTTGAAGGTGCACTCCGCCGCCAGATCGGCCAGAACATCCAACGCCTCCGCGACACACGCGCCTACCGTGGCCTCCGCCATCGTCAAGGCCTACCATGCCGTGGACAGCGAACAAAAACCAATGCACGTACCCGTAAGGGTCGCAAGAAGACAGTCGCCGGCAAGAAATCCGTCAAGGGCATGAAGTAATACTCGGAAGTTTGGGAGCATCGTTTCCATCCTTCAAAGGTTTCTTCATCTACCACACGATCAACCGCCTGCTGTCAAAAATCAAACATGTATACTCGGTCCGTCGTCGGGCCGGGTTTCTCTTTTTCGAGGATAAGTTGCCCGCCCGTTCAGTTCCCCAAGGGAGAGCGGCAACGCCAGTAATTTTCGAGGTAGCCCAATGGCTAAACGTACACGTAAAGTCCGCCGTAATGTCTCCCGTGCCATCGCACACGTGAAGTCGACTTTCAACAACACCATCGTCACACTCACCGACATGAACGGCGAGACGATCTGTTGGGGTTCCGCTGGCACCGCCGGCTTCAAAGGCTCACGTAAGTCCACCCCATTCGCCGCAACACGCGCCGCCGAAGAAGCCGCCGCCGCCGCGAAGAAAATGGGTGTCACCGAATGCGAAGTCCGCATCAAAGGCGCTGGCCCCGGCCGCGAGTCTGCCGTCACCGCCCTACAGGCAAACGGCATCAAGATCACCGCGATCGAAGACCACACCTCCATCCCACACAACGGCTGCCGCCCACGTAAGAAACGTCGCGTCTAATCTCACGCCGCGTCTCTTGCACCCTTTAAAACAAGTATTTTTTCCGTCTTTGTGAACAGAAGCCACTGCCTGTTTCCAGCACCTGCAGATGTGCGTGAATCACAAAGATCTCTCTAAATTAAAACTGCTGGACATTGGAGCATTATCATGCGTATCCGATGGAGAGGCCTAGAACTCCCCCACCGTGTTGTCCTGGACGAAAAAGTCTCAGGCGAAACCTACGGCAAATTCACCATCGAGCCATTCGAACGTGGCTTCGGTACAACGATCGGCAACTCACTCCGCCGTATCCTCCTTTCATCTCTCGAAGGTGCCGCAATCACCTCCGTCAAGATCAAAGGCGCACCACACGAATTCTCCAGCCTCGAAGGCGTCATGGAAGATGTCACCGACGTCATCCTCAACGTCAAAGACCTCGTCGTGGACATGGACACCGACGACACCAAGACCATGCGGCTTCAAGCTGAAGGTCCCGGTGAAGTCACCGCCGAACTCATCGAAGCAGACAGCTCGATCGAGATCCTAAACCCAGAACGTCTTCTCGCCACGCTCACTAAGCAGATCGACTTCGACATGGAATTCGTCGTCGAGCGTGGCCGCGGCTACGTCCCCGCTTCCGAGCAATACGATGCGAACAAGGACCAAGAAGTCGGCGTCATCCCTGTTGATGCAAACTTCTCTCCTGTTACCCGCGTGCGTTACCGCACCGATGATACCCGCGTCGGCCAGAAGACCAACTACGACAAGCTCACGCTTGAAATCTGGACCAACGGTACAACCACCCCTGAAATGGCGCTCGTCGAAGCCGCCAAAGTCCTGCGTAAGCACCTCAACCCGTTCGTCATGTACTACGAACTCGGCAAGGAAACCGCTTCCGAGCAGGCCGCAGCCGCAGCCCGCGTCGACGAAGAACTCATCCGCAAACTGCAGATGCCTGTTTCCGAACTCGACCTCTCCGTACGTGCAAACAACTGCCTCGAATCCGCCAAGGCATCCGTCGTCGCAGACCTCGTCGCCTACACCGAAGCCGACCTCATGAAGGTTCGCTCCTTCGGCAAGACCTCACTCCGCGAAGTGAAACGCAAGCTCTCCGACCTCGGTCTTGAGCTCGGCATGTCGCTTCCACCGGAAATCAAAAAGGCAGTGGACATTAACCCTGTCTAATCATTGATTAGAACGCATGACCCCAGTGAAAACCGTGGTCATGTTTTTGAAAACATCCTGTTTTCATTGGAGCCACCACGCTCCGGTCCAATGTTGGACCTCTGCCCCGCGGCAGTTTTAACCATTAAAAACAGGGTTTCGCGGGAGTGACCCGCTGAATCGCATGTCTCAACGCATTCAGCCTGTCAAGAAAGGACATACAGATGAGACACAACATGGCAGGCCGCAAACTCGGCCGCAACACCGCGCACCGTAAAGCATTGTGGCGTAACATGGCCGTTTCGCTTTTCACTCACGGCCAGATCACTACCACACTCCCCAAAGCGAAAAGCCTCAAGCCTTTCGTCGAAAAACTCATCACCGCCGCAAAGAAGGGCGACCTCGCATCACGCCGCCGCGTCATCGCAGCACTAGGCACCAACCGCATCCTCATCCGTGGTGATGATGATGAAAACATCGAACGCAACAAGTACGGCGAAATCACCAAAGCCATGCGTAGCAGAGCCCCAAAGGTTGTGCAGCACCTCTTTGATGAAATCGCACCGAAGTTCGCTGACCGTAACGGCGGCTACACACGCATTATCAAGCTCGGCAAGCACCGCATCGGTGACGCCGCAGACCTCTGCGTCCTGCAGATCATCAGCGACGAAGACACCGGCCCACAAGTTTCCGGCCAGTCCTCACGTCGCCGTGAAAAGGCCAACCGCCGCATGGAACGCGCCGCAGCAGCACGCAAAGGCGCTGCTGTTGAAGAAGCACCAGCCGAAGAAGTCGTTGCAGAAGTAGAAGCCGAAGTCGAAGCTCCCGAAGCAACCGACGAAGAAAAAGCTGAGTAATCAGCACACAACAAAACCGTTCAAAAGAACCTCGCTCAAGCGGGGTTCTTTTTTTACGCACCATTAATTATGAAATCTCTTATTCGTAAGCACCCGACGAGTAGATCAACTCATAAGAATGCGAGTACAACTCAAAAATAATCCCAAACGGATCTTCAACGTACACCATCCGATATGGCTTGCTCCCCGGATAGTAATACCGAATCGGCATCCGCTGCTTCCCACCATACTCTACAATCTTTTCAAGTAGCCCCTCTACATCCGGATCCTGCACTGCAAAGTGAAACGTCCCACTTTTCCAAAATTCAAAACTTTCTTTCCGCCGCTCCGCATTGCGAAACTCAAACAGCTCCACACCAATCCCATCACACGTCGATAGATGCGCAATCTTAAATCGCTCCCACCCTTCTCCAAAAACATCATCACACATCACACCGATCGCCGAATCATCCGACACAATCTCCGTCGGCGGCATAATCGTATACCACCCCATCACCTGCGTATAAAAATCAACCGCCCGTTGAATCTCCGGCACCGACAAACCAATATGCGAAAACCGTCTCGGATACGGATGCTTGTTCTCCATACACAAGCATAGCGCAGTTGTTAACTGCAATCACCCATCACATAAGATCGCCGCACTTGGCCCTATAAACCATCACCTAAACCACAGCCAACCACGATCGTCACCAATAAAAAAAAGCGCTCCACCTTTCGGTGAAGCGCTTGGCTTATATCCGTTGTCAATCGCATCAAACCTTCACTGTGTCACGGTTCAACACGTTGCGACAAGTCGCAATGATTTAGTAGCTGTCATCGCGGCTGTAACCGCCACCGCCACCGTAACCACCACGGCCGCCGCCGCCACCGCCGCCGCCGTAACCACCACGGCCACCGCCACCACCGCCGCCGCGACCACCACGGAAACCACCACCGCCGCCACCACTACGTGGTTCGCGTGGCTTTGCTTCGTTGACCTTAAGGCTGCGGCCTTCGAATTCGGTACCGTCGAGTTCTGAGATTGCAGTGTTTGCTTCGTCGTCGTTTGGCATCGTGACGAAAGCAAAACCACGTGGACGCCCAGTAGCGCGGTCCATGATCATCTTCACTTCGTCAACTTCACCGAAGTTATCAAACAAGGCGCGTAGCGAATCTTCGCCAGTTGAAAAACTAAGGTTGCCTACATAAATGTTCATTTGGATGACTCTCCATCTGTGCTGCATGACGTGCAGCTTCTGCCGGTTCTTGCATGAACCAAATTTGAATCGATCTGACAACAATCGTCAGACCATAAGGCTCTGTCATGCAATTCTTCGCGAGTGGACAGTCAAGACTAGAAATTCAGATCACGGACCGGAACGTCGCGCGCTTTCCTGTGCTGGCATCGAATGTCATGGATCAGAATACCAGCGTATTGTGTGCTGGATTGGGGAAAAAGGCAAGATCCAGCCAATACCGAATATAAAAAAAAGCAAGATTCTTTCGAATCTCAGATATTGGGGATCAGGCAGATTACCTAGCTTACACCTCCACCCAGCCACAACCTGCACAGCTCAACCACCTCCTCAAAACTCTCCTCACGATTCAAACGGCTTGCTCACATCCTCCAACACCTGCTCTGCCACAAAGATCGGCACCTCTGACGCCACACCCAATGCAATCGCATCTGAGGGCCGAGAATCGATCTCATACACCAAATCCTCGTGCTTCAAAACGATCTTTGCAAAGAAAGTATGCTCCTGCAGGTCTGAAATGACGATTTTCTCGATCTCCGCCCCCAGCTTTGCGATGATGTCGCTCATCAACTCATGTGTCAACGGCCTAGGCGGCAAATGCCCCAATAACCGTCGCTCAATCGCCGCAGCCTCATAAAACCCGATCGTGATCGGCATCACCCGCTCCCCATCCTTCTCTCGCAGCTCCACGATATGCGTGTCATCCGTCTCTTGGATGAGAATCCGAGCAAGTTCGACCTGAATGAGCATACATAGCCCCTTTTCTTCTACAGTTCGCGCTGCTGTATTGTGTCGCCTAACGCTCCCAGCGTCCAGCCTCATCTCACATGTTCACGATTCTTTTGTGCCATTGACGGAACAGCAACCCACCTCATTCATCAATCCAATTGCCATCCAAAGTTAAGCTGGGATAGCGTGTATTCCTAAAGCCATTTTCTTTTGCATACACACCACGCAAATAAACAATGACATGCCTAACGCGACTCTCAGTGTCATGATCGCAAATCGGTTTAGAAGTATCTCACTGCATTTCTGCCTGATATCGTCACCAAAACTTTAATGGGGGAGATAACAGTGATGCGAAAATTCAGTTCGTTACTATCGGTATACGCCTTCGCGCCTAATCTCCTTGGCCACCAAAACACACGCCACTGTCCTGACCTTCGATTCTGGCAGCTTCAACATAGCCCATCCCTTTGTGTGTGGGTTTTTTATGTGACATATTGAAAGTAAATATGATCTAAGGGATCTGGATCAGCGCATGATATGAGCCGTCATGATAGCGTGCCTGTGCATCACGAACCGTCGGCCACTGATGCGGTGAAACATACAGCGATTTCAATGGCAATTGAGACCGCAACGTCGAAGGATAAATTTGCATCTGATGAATCAACTCCCCACCCGTCGTATCAAGAATATACTGCGTCTGCTGTTGATTCTCTTCTGGTTCAAGCGAACACGTCGTATACAAAATATATCCACCATCTTTCACATGCCCGAACAACTCGGTAATGATCTCATGTTGAAGCGTTGTTAAATCCTCAATCGATTGATCGTTCAATCTATACCGTGCCTCGGGCCGCCTTGCCAACACTCCTGTGTTTGAACACGGCACATCTAGCAGCAACAAGTCCACTTCGTCACGCGGCAGATCTGAAGGATGCATCGCCGTCACATTCACAAATTCATCTGCCACTTCAATCAAGTCTGCTCGTCGATGATCATCGATCTCTGTCGCGGTGATTCTTGCCTGCGAAAAAAGATTCGCAAGCTGCCGTGTCTTGGTCCCACGTCCTGCACAAAAATCAATCACAGAGTTGATCGGCAAGTCTGCTACCGACAAAAGTGCCTGCACAGACGCAGGATCTTGTACCCGCCGTCTTGGATGCCCCGCCAAGAACGTCTTCAATTCATGGTGTGACCCCGTCCAAACCAGAAAGCCCGGCAACTGATGCGGCAGGTACTGCTCATCCAATTCCTCTAACTTAAACGCTGGCTCAACAGAAACAATCGTCGGCGGCGTAATTGTGTTGTGCAAACAGATTGCCATCGCATCCGTTGGACCAAGTTGATCCAACCACCGCCGAGGCAATCGTCTTGGATGTGAGGTCACCACCGATAGATGCTGAATCAAATCCACCGGGTCCGGCAAAATCGGCTCCGCCAACACCACCGTACCCCCATCATTCGGCAGCGCATTAGTTGCAGGCTTCCATACCAGCTCTGGCTCGTGTGCCGTGACCAGCTCGGCCAATCTTCTCAATACCGCATTCACCAATCCCGCTGCTTTTGGCCGTACCAACTTCCGTGCCAACGTCACTGATGAATCCACCACCGCATACGACGGAATCCGCGACATAAACACAATCTGCGCCCCACCCGTAAGCAGCACCGCACGCAGCGTCGGCTCCAACGTCCCTATTGGCTTCTTCAAATACCGCGAGAGCAAAAATTCCAGCGTAATCCAGCGTTGCAAGGTCGTCCGATGAATCGCTGTCGCTAACCCCGCATCGACGGATGGCAATCCTCCCGTGTGCAAAGTTGACGGCGGAAGATTAGGATACTTCGTCACCGCATGCGCAATCGAAACCGCGGCAGCCAACCGGGCATCGACATACGGCGGCTTCGGTAACTTACCCAGTACCGAATCGCCACCCTTTGCTTGAGATGAAGCGCGTGAACCATCACGCTTACCGCTGGACACGATCAGACATTCCTCCAATGGTTGTGAATGCGCGGCAGATATGAAAACCATCAATCTGCAAATCAGACAGCATCACGGGCCAAACCGCCCGTCCCCTCGCCCCTGATTTGAACTGGTCATTAGAGTATCAGGATTGATCGCTCTGAGCACGATCTTTTTGTTCTTGATCAGAAATGTCAGCGGGTGGCATGTCCGTGTTCTCCTCTTCCGTCGGCACACCCAAAGCCTTACGGACCTCTTCGATCAGCTGATCCACCTTGAACGGCTTGAACAGCACCGAACTCAATCCCTCCTGCGAAGCTCGTACGATTGAATGGTGCGGATCATACCCAAAGCCTGTCATCAATAGCACCGGTGTACCCTCATTCGCCCGCTGGGCAGCTGCAAAAATCTCGTACCCATTACGGTACGGCATCTTGATATCCGAGATCACCAGATCGTAATCCGACTTCTGCTCCAGATGCGAACAAGCTTCGTACCCATCTTTGCACGTCGTTACCACGCAGCCATATTTTTGTAATACATCCGTGATCGTCTTGCGAATATTCGGCTCATCATCCGCGATCAAAATCTTCTTGCCTTTCAGATGCGGATCATCCACCTGCTCCACCACGCGCTCACTACCCAGCACTGCCTTCGGCCCTGCGATCACCGCACGCACCGAATCACGCAGCGACGTGACGTTATCCAAAATACGGTTGAGCCGCGCCCGCATAGAGTCGTCGCCGATGTATTCTTCCATCAGCGTCTGTGCTTCGGTCACAATATCATTGATCGGCTGCGCCATTTCCTGAGCCACGGAATCCGTGATCTGGCCCGACGTGGTAAACCGCTCGGTCACCAGCAGATTCAAAATGTTCAGCGCCAGCGCCACGTTACGCCCAAAGATTTCCGCAAACTGTCGGTCTTCTTCCGTGAACGCGCCAACTGAAGATGACTCGACGTTGTAAACGCCAACGATCTCGTCGAACAAAGTCAGCGGCACCGTCAGCGAACTCTTGCAATGCTGCAAACCAATCACATACCGTGGGTCTTTTTCCGTGTCGTGACAAATGTAAGATCGCCCTGTTGCGCCGACGTAGCCGGAGATGCCGTTGCCTTCCGGCTGCGCATAAAGATCAATCTCCAGTGCTTCCTGCGGTAGCCCCTCTGAGATCACCACCTCCAACTTATTCGATCGCTTATCCAATAGACGCACTGTGAAATGATCAAAGTGCATCAAATCCTTCGAGTACCGAATAATCTTGTCCTGCAAAATCTTCAAGCGATCCGACGGCGCCGCTTTGGCAACCACATCCGATTCGATCCGCGCCAGCTCTCGGCCGGCTGCGTCAATCGCATCAATCTTCGATTGAAGTCTTCGTCCTGTTGTTGCATCCCAAACCACCGCAACCACCTGCCGCACTTTGCAACTTTCATCCACCACCGGAGAAGTAATCATTTCGTAGTAACGATCATGCACCTGAAACGTAAACTTCTTGGAACGCGGGGCCTGATTTGATGTGTCGCGCGCCACGATCGAGGTAAAGATCGATAGCGCCTGCGTACAAATACGTTTGGTATGCTCCACGACCTCAGCGGCAAAGTCGTTCATCCTGTTGTTCGACCACGAACACCGTCCATCCGAATCCACCACCAGCACACCTTCGCCGATGGTGTTCAAAACCATTGAAGCCTTCTCACCCACCAGCGCCCGCTCCAACGGCAGGAAGTCGCCTACGTCCGCATACACAGCATGGTACGTCTCAGAACGCATCGCCTCCATCGCATCCGACATGGAGGCCACCGTCTCAATCTCAAACTCGCTCGCAAGTAAACCTGCCACGTCAATGTTGCCGGTGACGCGACCTTTCAGGAGCAAAACTTTTGGGCGTTGGGTACTCATATATGTGTAGTTTGATGAGGAATGGTCAAAGATGCAACGCAGGGCCAATTCGCCATTTTACTTATCGGCTTATCCGGCAATACCTGCCCAGCCGATTGCCTAAAATGGCTACGGGCCAATCGCCACAAATATTATGAGCACACCCCGCCAGAAATCACGGACAAAGTGATAAAATCCGCAAAAACAGAGCCTTCATATCCATATTCCGCCCATCCGATAGCCCCACAACACAGCAAGCGACCGCCTAAGAGCTTCTTGATTTGGCTGATTATATTAGATTATTAAAAGAGGGATCAGAATTCTCGAGACAACACCGCATCTGCCATGCTAATCAGTAGACTCGCCGCCGGTGATTCAGGCAAATGCTCTGTCACTACCAACTTTGCTTGCTCGACCAGTGACGCAGCTTTGTCACGAGCATAGTCCACCGAACCAAACTGACGCAATCGACCAGCAATGATGCCAACCTGCTCATGCCTCGTTTGCTCTGGAAGATCAGTCTGTCGCTGCTGATCAAGCAATGACAACATCACGTTACGATCCGCTTCATCAGCTGTATTCAGATAGTGAATCAACGGTAAGGTCAGCTTCGATTTCTCAAGGTCTCGCCCAAGTGACTTACCCACCGTCTGCTCATCACCAAGCAAATCCAGCACGTCATCAACGATTTGAAAAGCAATGCCGAGCTTTTCACCATAGCTGTAAAGTGCATCTGCCGTATGTGGTTGCGCCTTGGAAAGATAAGCTGCCAGCTTGCAGCAAATCCCACAAAGCGACGCGGTTTTACGCCGAATAATGTCGTAGTACGTCTGCTCAGTCAGATTGAAATTCTTGCGGTTGTGCAGCTGCAGCAACTCACCTTCACAGACCGTATTGGTTGCGTCAGCAATCATCCGAGATACATCGCTATCCGGAATCGACGAGCACAGGTGATACGCATGCGAAATGAGATAGTCCCCGAGCATCACTGCAGCTTCGTTGCCGGACAGATTGTTGATCGTTTGCCCCCGCCGACGCATCTCCGCTTCATCAAGAATATCGTCGTGTACCAATGTTGCCATATGCACCATCTCGGTGACGGTCGCCACGATCCGATGCGAATCGTTCACTGGAAAGCCGTCCGTTGAAACACACGCCATGGCAGTCACCAGCACAAGCGTTGGCCGAAGCATCTTGCCGCGATATCTTTCGATATGGTTGACCAGATCGTTGACACATGCCAAATCTGACTGGAGTTCGCTTGCGAAGCGGCGTTCCACATCAATCAGGTCGGCAGCCAGCCGTTCACTGAGTTCGCTATCTTGTTGTGCCAACACGAGCATTCTTCGAGCCACCTCTCCGAAACATTACATTCACATCCTGTGAGCATTTAGATTGTAATGTTTTGTGGCCGGTTATGCCTAATCATGGATGAAAATCTTAAAAATGGGGTTTAGCAACCACCTTACACGTCCGATACATCCGAGTAGGATGGCTGCGTGTGACAAGCCGCCAGGACCACTATTTTTGAGCCGACATTCGCCACAAAGCGGTTCCATCTGATAAGATGATATAAATAGCCGCCTTATATTCATTAATGCACGTGTTGATTCTTCAATGACAGATCCTGCGCAACAATCCCAACAAACCAGTGCTGACACCTTACTCGGTCGCCTCGTGGTCGAACGCGGGTTGGCTTCTGAGCAGGAAGTGCAGGCGTGTCAGGATGAACAGCGCGAAGCGCTCAAGGACAGTGATCCCAATCAGCGCAGTCTTGCAGAATTACTCGTCAGCGCGGGGCATGTCACACGCAAGCAGATCGAGCGGGTACTTCCCGAAGTAGAAGAGCAAAAAGTTCGCCGACAAATCCCCGGCTACCAAATCCTTGGTACTTTAGGCAAAGGTGCCATGGCCACGGTCTACAAAGCAAAACAGCTTTCGCTGGATCGACTTGTTGCGGTCAAGGTTCTTCCGAAAAAATACACCAAGAATCAGGAATTTATCGACCGGTTCTATGCTGAAGGTCGCGCGGCTGCGAAACTGAATCACGCCAACATTGTCGGTGCACTCGACGTTGGTCGCGCAGGTGATACGCACTACTTCGTGATGGAATACATCAAAGGTGCCAGCGTCTTTGAAGAACTCAGCGCCAAAGGCAAGTACACCGAAGAAAACGCGCTGCGCATTGGCCTGCAAACCGCCAAAGCACTCGATCACGCACATAAAGCAGGCTTCATCCACCGTGATGTCAAACCTAAAAATGTGATGATCACCACCGAAGGCCAAGCCAAGCTCGCTGACATGGGTTTGGCTCGTGCGATCAGTGACCGTGAAGCGGCGGAAGCAGAAGCTGGCAAAGCGTTCGGCACACCCTACTACATTTCCCCCGAACAGATCCGCGGCGAAGTCGATGTTGATTTCCGTGCTGATATCTACGGCCTCGGTGCCACCATGTACCACATGGTCACCGGACAGGTTCCCTTTGACGGCCCGAACCCCAGCGCGGTGATGCACAAACACCTCAAGCAAGAACTCATCCCGCCAGACCACATCAGCAAAGATCTCACCACCGGAATCTGCGAAATCATCGAAGTCTGCATGGCCAAAGATCGCAACCAACGATACGAAAGCACAACCTATCTGATCGAAGACCTCGAAGCTGTCCAACGCGGCGACGCACCGATGCACGCACGTGAAAAATTTGATCTTTCACAACTTGCTCAGTTAGATAAGCAGGAAATCAATCAGGGCGATCTCGCGGTTCTCGAAAAGAAAACCCCGCAAACTGACATGCTCAATCAGCCACTGTTCTGGGTCGCCGTGGTGGGTTGGCTTTTCGTGGCGGTACTGGTGATTGTGCTGATCGCCACTGGGTGACCACGAATAGCTATGCAAGAACACAAATAAGGGGCAGCCGGAGGGGCTGCGTGACATAAAAGATATTTTGGTGCAATAGGTACGCAACGCGTGCTTTTTTTATGCGCACCACACCCTCTCCCCTCTCCATGGAAGAAATCGCTTGCCTATGATGTTGTATCCAAAGCCGGCATTACACCGCGACAAATAGCCCGCAGAACGAGGTTTCATGACTGATCATCCAAACATATCTGAACCGAACCCTGCCCCACAGCAGCCCGCCCCAAAGCGCAGATCGTCATGGTTTGGCTGGATGCTGATCCTCCTTGCCGTCGGCATCGTTTACGGTTCAGTCCAATATCGTGAGTGGGCGCGTGAAAACGCAGATCAAGTTGCTTGGCTGACCAATATCGATGTGGGCCTTGCGACCGGCGTTGAAACCGACAAGCTTATACTGCTTGAATTCACCAGCAAAACGTGTGGCCCCTGCCAAATGATGAAGCAAAATGTCTTCAGCGACAACGAAGTTGCCGCCACACTGAATGAACAATTTATCCCTGTGCGGATCGAGATGACCAAGCTGAACAACAACCAAGCTGCACAACTGCTTGGCCAATACAGCGTGAACGCCACGCCAACCTTTGTGATCGTGAAAGGCAATGGTGAAGTGATCGGGCGAGAGGTCGGCTACCTCGACAAACCTGTGTTTCTGCAATGGCTTCGCCAGGTTCAGGCACGAAACACGCAAGCGATAGCCATCCCCGCAACGTCCGAGAAGTGAATCACTGAAAAAGCGTGTCCGAAAAAGCATCCCATACTCCGGGTGAAACCCTAAAAGAAAGCCATAGATGACGGTTCGAAGCCGCGCTACCATGTGGGTGGTCATGGGCTGCACGTTTTATGACGACGATACACATGTCTTGCCTCGGGCAGACACCCGCCTGTAAACACGAAATTGAAAGGGCTCACCATGAGTTCACCCCTCCGTTCATTAGTCGATTGCGGCACTAAACTCTGGCTGGATTCAATCGACCCCGACCTTGTCAAACTGAATCTCCATCTTGGCGCAACCGGCGCAACCAGCAATCCGATCATCATCTCCGGCCTCATTAACACCGGCCGATTTGATGACAAAATGCAAGACCTTTTCGCACAAGGCCACGACGATGCGTCTGTCGCTTGGCTAATGACCGATCACATGGTTAAAGAAGCACAATGCGCCTTCTATCCCGTTTGGGAAAAGACCCGCGGCAACGACGGCTACGTCAGCTTTGAACTCGACCCGCTACTCGAAGACATTGAGCTTGGACCAAATCATGAAGAACGAGTGAAGCAATACATCACGCTCGGCAAGAAGTGGGCCGAAGGCCATGAGAACCGCATGATCAAAGTTCCTGCCACACCTGCAGGTTTAGACGCACTCGAAGAACTCGCCGCAGCAGGTATCACATTGAACGTCACACTGATCTTCAGTGAACGTCAATACGAAATCGCAAGAGAAAACGTCTGGCGTGGTCGACAACGCTATGGCAAACTCGAATCCTTCAAGAGTGTCTACTCTATCTTTGTTTCACGTGTAGATGTGTATACAGAACAGCATCTGCCGGAACTGATTGATGACGCACAAGGACAAGTCGGCATCGTCAATGCCAAACGTCTCTGGCAAAGCAATCAACAGTGGTGGAAAGATAAGGGCGTGACCCACGATCAGGAAATCATCTTTGCATCAACTGGCACAAAGAAGCCGGAGGACCCAGCAGACAAATACGTCGAGGCTCTCGCTGGCAGTGACATCCAAACTAACCCGCCTGCCACCAACGCAGCTGTTGAAAAACTTGGCAAAACCTACACACGCAAGGTCGATCACATGCCCTCAGCAGAAGTGTTGGCTGACATTGATGCCAAGGTCGACGTGAAGCTCATGGAAGACACACTGATGGAAGAAGGCACCGCCAAGTTTGCTGATCCATTCAAAAAGCTACTGGCAAGCATCGCAGACAAACGCAAAAAGCTGGCTGCCTAGGTCCCAGCTTCGCTCGCCCCCAGACATGATTTCCGGGCATTCTTAACAGCAATCATGCTCGCTTGGGAGCTTTCACCTCCGCAAATCATACTTGCAACGTAACCTACATAAACCCGCCGGCTATGGCGGGTTTTTACATGCCATCAACCATCCCAGCGTAGCCCGCCCGCGATTTCGCCCATTTACGACCCACGTGACAAGGGGTCAGATGCGTCATTTTCAGTGAATATGGGCAAACAACTTGACCTAGACGCTTGTAAACTCGATACTTGGAGCCATAAAGGGCCGTCCTGGTCCTATGAAAATGGCCTCCAAATCATTGACGGAGTGAAGACGCATGAAATCACTGTTGTTCCGGTCACTTGTCATCTTGAGTCTCGTGGGTCTGACTGCGTGCAGTTCAACCACGAAACAAGCATCCACGCCCATAAGCAAATCCTCTGCTCGCCAAGACCGTCTGCTCATCGCTGATGTCGAAGCCGTTCAGATCGGGTACGCCACTCAGTGGGTCCGTGACCTGAATGTGATCCCGGGTGCAGAGATCACCTCTGCTGTTGTTCTCGGTGACAAACTGATCACCATCGAAGCACCAACCAATCTAGTCACTGCCACCTCTATGAAAGATGGCAGTGTTATCTGGAATCGTAAGATCAAAGACGTTGTGCTGTTCCAGCCCGCACTCTGGAAGAACACGCTTCTAGTGAACTCTGAAACACGTCTCTATAAACTCGATGCCAACACCGGTGCGATCCGCGACATCGTCGACCTCCAAACAATTGCCACCACCGGCCCACTCGTCGTCGATGAGTACGCCATCTTCTGTGATGCTACCGGTGTCGTCTTTGCGCTCGACCTCAAAGCCAACTTCGTCAACTGGGCATACAAGCTCACCGAAGGTATCAGCGCTCAACCGGTTCAAACTGGATTCAGCATCGTCGCTGTCGACAACAAAGGTGTCTATGCCAAAATCTCTGGCCGCTCCGGTACCGTCATTTGGCGTAACCATACCTACGGCGCCAACAACTCCACACCTGGCGTGGATCGGCTCAGCATCTATATCGCTTCTATGGATCAAACCCTCTACTGTCTCGACCTGCTCACAGGTGAAGACAAATGGAAGCTTCCATTCGGCGTATCGCTCACTGCTTCTCCTAAGCCCATCGGACTCACCGTGTACCAACCTGTCGAAGGTAAAGGTCTCTACGCTATCGATTCAATCTCAGGTAAGGTCAAGTGGACACTCGCGGAAAGAGCACTACCTCTCTGCGGTGACGACGACCAAATCTTGATTGCCTCGGCCAACAAGCTCAAGCTCATCGACGTCAAGAGCGGCTTGGTCAACCAGGAAGCTGACACTGCGACCCTACGTATGGCCATCCCAGTCGATAACGGCAGCAGTGTTATGCTGATCTCCCCACGCGGACAGATCATCAAGATCAACAAACGCTCCTGAATCCAATCCCAACCCTTTCAGACAATCTGCCACATCAATGTGCAAAGCAGTCTTGCGCTCTGTGCAAAGTTATTCGTGTCGCCATACAATGTGGAACCGCACCATGCGGGATGACCACAAAACGATAGAGAAACAACGATGACAAAAGCGCTAAAAATCAAAACCGCACTGTTGAGTGTCAGCGACAAAACTGACTTGGTTGCCTTCGCTAAACGCCTCGCACGCCACGATGTAAAAATCGTCTCCACGGGTGGAACCGCTCGAGCACTTATCGAGGCCGGCCTTGAGGTTACGCCTATCAGTGAACTCACAGGCTTCCCAGAGATGATGGACGGCCGCGTCAAAACACTCCACCCCAAAGTTCACGGCGGGCTCCTCGCATTGCGCGATAATGACGAACACGTCGCTGCGTTGGAAAAGCATCAGATCACACCCATTGATCTGGTCTGCGTGAACCTTTACCCGTTTGAATCAACTATTGCTGCAGAAGGGGTAACCGATGCCGAAGCCATCGAGCAGATCGACATCGGCGGCCCATGCATGATCCGTAGCTCCGCCAAAAATCATAAATTCGTCACCTGTGTCACCGATCCCAAGCACTATGATCGTGTCTGCAACGACATGGATGAAAACGATGGCAGCACCACACTTGCATTACGTCAAGAACTCGCCGCTGCAGCCTTTGCAAGAACTTCAACCTATGACAATGCGATCACCACTTGGATGCAACAGCGATGGAACAACAGCCTGTAACACCACCCAACATGATTTGTTATTGATCTATTCAAGGCCTTGCAACCGATCATCTTTAGAGGAATGTTAACCCCACACGTTGGGGTTTTTTCATGGATTCACGCAATGAGCTTTCCACAATTCCTCTGTATGTTGTTGTTTTATTTTGACATATGAATCCCAATCCCTAAGCTGGCATGATTCTAGATAGCTAACTTTACTAACAATTCTCATTGGATCTTAACGGTATATGCTAACGCTACTCACCATCGCAGGCGGCGTTGCCCTGATCTTGTTTGGGGTCCGGTTTCTGCGCAAAGGACTCGATCGGCTCTTCGGGCCCAAGCTCGGACACTGGATGCAAAGCGTCGGCGACTCACGTATCAAGTCATTCTTTATGGGCCTTGGTGTATCCGTCGTCGCACCATCAAGCACCACGATGTCCATCCTTGCAGTGCAAAGCGTGCAGGCCGGTCACATGACTGCCCGACAGATGCTTGCGGTCATGCTCGGCGCAGATGTTGGGCTTACCGTCATGGTTCTGCTCATCGCATTGCGACTTGAACAATACGCCGCCGTCCTTATTCTCATCGGCGTCATCCTGTTCCAGTTCACTAAACGCAACAACACCCGTGGTATGGGACAATTGCTACTCAGCCTCGGCTTCATTTTCATGGGCATTGGCACCATCTCAGAAACTGCCCGAACCATCACACCCACACAAGATCTGATTGATCTGATTGCTATAGCCGCCAACTACCCCGTCGGTATCGCTTTACTCACCGCCATCATTACCGTGCTGCTTCAATCCAGCACTGCAGCCATCGCGCTACTCATCGGCCTCTCCGGCATGACCGGCGACCAAGGCCAACAACTCATCACACTCAGCACCGCTATCGCTGTTGTTGTCGGCGCAAATGTTGGCATCGCGATCAGCACCACCCTTGTTGGCTGGTCACAAATTGAATCGCGTCGCCTTGGTATCGGTAACCTATTGGCCAAATGTGCTATCGCAGTATTGTTCGTAAGCCTGCTGCCTTATGCCACTGATCTTGTTTCTAAGATCCCGGCCACCTTTGATAAGCGCATTGCGTTCACGCACTCCGGTTTCAACATCGTAATGGCAATCATCTTTCTGCCATTCATCAGTCTAGGCTACAAGGTTGTGCAATGGCTGATTCCTGAGCCGGAAGTCCGAGCAGGCGAAGCGTTTGGCCCGCGGTACATCAATCCGAAACTGATTGATGAATCCGGCTTGGCGATAGGTCAATCCTTACGGGAAATTTTACGGGTATCAGAAATGGTTCGCCGCATGCTGGATCAATTCTGGGTGGCCTTAAAGAAACGCAACGCAGAACAAGCCCGTCTGGTGCAAGAACAAGACGACAAGGTTGATTACCTGGATGCAGAAATCAAGAAATACCTCGCCAAGGTTTCTAATGCAGATAACAACGATGCCACCGCAAATGAGATCATCCGACAGCTCGATTACCTCAACGAACTTGAAACCATCGGTGACATCATCGACAAAAACCTCGCCGAACTCGCCATTAAACGCAGCCGCGAGCAGATCGATTTTTCCAACGAAGGTTGGACAGAGCTCAATGATTTTTATCAAAAAGTCTCAGAGAATGTGCTGATTGCGGAAACTGCCTTCGCCACCAGCGACAAGGTTCTCGCTCAGCGACTCCTTCGACACAAAGAACGCCTCCGTGAACTCGAACGTGAGATGCGTGACCGCCATTTTGCCCGCCTTCAATCCGGCAGCCCAATCTCGCATGAATCCAGTGCGGTTCATCTGGACCTGCTGACTCACCTTAAAAGTATCAACTCTTGCGTGACACACGTTGCCTATGCGATCATAAAACATGAAGTCGTTACATAAACGATAAGCAGCCCTGTCTGTGCTGCTCCGCCCTATACGTGATATGTAAAACAAAACCTTTCACCAAGATGTGGAAGGTTTTTGTTTCTTGTAGTCTGATCATTGGTCAGGCAATAATCTGTTTAATCTGATCCCGCAGATCTTTGGCCGCATCTGCAATCGCCTGCTTCCAATCAACACCATCTTTGCCTGAATACGCATAGATAACTGATCGCGAGGCGGTAATGATCGCACCAGTGCCATCTGCTTTGAATAGCGGCATCACGTCATCGGCTGTACCACCCTGCGCGCCAAAGCCGGGTACGAGGAATATCTGCTGTGGCATGCGCGCCCGCAATGCCGCCCCATCTTTGGATTTCGTCGCGCCTACCACTGCACCAAGCAACGAGTCGCCGCATTGGCCAACAAAATTCGGCTCAGATGCACCGAAGTCCGCGATCAGGTCCGCAACCATTTCCGAAACCGTACGCCCATCGGCAAGTTTCTGTGTTTGTAGAGCATCACCACCTGGATTGGACGTGCGAACCAAAGCAAAGAGCCCCTTGCCCTGCTCTGCGGCAACCTTGGCAAATGGTTCGATGCCATCAATACCGAGGTATGGATTGACGGTCAATGCGTCCGCGCCATCAGGCGCGCCGAGTAAGCCAGCGGCATAGTGAGCGGATGATGTGCCAATGTCGCCACGTTTACCGTCAGCCAGTACGAGTATACCGAGCGATTTCGCTGCTTGAACAACACGGTGATAGCAGGTGAAGCCCGGCCCATGGTATCGCTCAAAACAAGCAAGCTGCGGCTTTACGATCGGGCAATACGGCGCGACTGCTTCAAGAACCCCCATGCAGTAAGCTTCGAACACATCGGCAGCTTGTTGATCGTCGGCAGGAATAGATTGGCCCAAAATCAGTTCATCAGGCATACGATCAAATACAGGATCCAGCCCAACACAGACAGGAGCGCCCTTAATGGCAATAGCTTGATAAAAACGGTCGGCAAAATGATTTTGTGAATCGGTCATGTTCGTATCAATAATTTCAGTGTGGCATGTTGATCTCTCGCCACAAGTTATGGCAAGTTTACAAAGGCATACATCGTTGCCTACGATGCGATTCTAGTAGGTGAGACGTTATGCGTCACTTTTGCCGAGTTGTGGGCGGAGAATCCAAAGGAAAACAGGGCCACCAAGAATGGCTGTAAAAATACCGATAGGTAGCAGACCGATTCGCCAGTGGAAAAGTTCCAAAGAGAGGTGGCTGATCAAGGCACTGAGGGTATCTGCACCAACAACAAGTGTCGCGCCAGCCATCGCGGAGCCTGTGATGAGCCATTTGTGGGACGGACCAATCAGGGTACGGATGATGTGTGGGCAAATGAGGCCAACGAACGCAATCGGGCCCGCGAGCGCAACAGCACCGGCGGCAAGGCAGGAGGCGACGAGAAAGAGGATCATGCGGAGACGATGCACGGAGACGCCAAGGCTGATCGCTTCGGTGTCAGACAATGTGGCGATATCCATGGAGCGTGCTGAGAGATTGAGTGCACAGAGGCCAAGGAGGGTAAGTCCACCCATCGCGTAAACGAGTTCGATAGAGATACCTTCGTTGATGTAGCCCATCATCCAGCGAGCAATATCTTCGCGCAGTCCACCGGGGCCGAGGATGTAGTGGACGAGCATGATCAAGGCACCGTTGATCGTGGAGAGAACCACGCCAGTAAGTAGGAGACCGAGGGGATCAATCATGCCACGGCGACGACCTGCGAGGAAGACAATGAACATGCTGATAGCGGCACCGATGAGTGCGCCGAAGCTGTCGCCGAATTTGTTGGAGATGATGATGATCCCAGTGGCATAAGTGAAGAGAGCTTGGATCATCATACCAAGGCCCGCGCCGGTGGAGAGGCCGAGGATATAGGGCTCAGCAAGTGGATTACGCAAAAGCGCTTGCAGGGCAACACCAGAGGTTGCCAGTGCAATACCAACGATTACACCGATGGCGAGGCGAGTAACACGGAGTTTAAAAATAGTGCCGGCAGATTGACCGGTGGGAAAGCCAACTGAAGAGGAGCCGACGTAAAGACGAGCAATAAAAACTCCGAGCGCGAGAAGGAAAAGGACAGAAAGAATGATCTTGATGCGCATTTCACCAGATGCTGCAGATTCATCGGCAACAAGAGGCGGGGTGGTTGGTGTTTTTTGTGTAGTACTACTCACAATGAAGAGGCATCGCTTTGTGGTTATGGATTGAAGGTAGATTGCTCCGCGGAAACAGCGGGCAACAGTGGCTCGGCCACGATCGCACGAAGGCTAGCTTTAAGTCCGGGATGGAGGGTTTCAGCAAAAACGGCCGCAGTATGTGCCATACTTGAGCCGGGAATGAGAATGAGAGGATCAGAGATGATGTGAATGCGCCCATTTTGTGCAGCAGGTATGGGCAAGCTCCGGAGTGCGGCGGTACGCGTATCGTCTGGCTGAAGTGGCTGAGCATTGGGAAGCAGGAGGAGGATCGTATCGGGTGCGATGTCAATCAGTGCTTCACGGTCAAAAGTGGGCGCAGAAATCGCGGAGTCGGCAGCAGCGTTATGCCCACCAGCGATTTCAAGGAGTTGGTTATTAACAGTATCGCGCCCGGAAGCCATGACAGGTTCACGTAGGCCAAAAAGCATGAGTACGCTTTGACTGGGTTGATCTTTGGTGAGCTGCTGGATGGCGAGGAGCTGTTGCTGGAGTTTACCGCGTAGCTGTTTGGCAAGCTCTGGCTTACCGAGCGCTTGCCCAACACCGGGGGTGTTGCTGCCGGTGAACATGCCCGTTTGAGAGGATTGCGATTCCGCCAGTGTGCCGAGCTGATCATTGTGCAGAATCTGCAGCGCGTCATCCAAGGTACTGGGATAAGGGTGATAAGCATAAAGATTAAAGTGCCCCTGCTCAGCAAGCTCCACAAGATTTTCCGGCGCACCATCCTTGCCCGTGAGGATAAAGACATGGGTCGGCGCGAGAGAGAGGACTTTTTCGGTATCGACGTTAAAGAATGTCCCAACGATAGGCAGATCAGATGGACGGGCTACGTCGTGCTCAGCCACGCCGACAAGATTTTGAGTAAAACCGAGATCGCGCACCATCTGCGTAAGTGTAGGTGCGAAAGTGACAATACGGATGGAATTCGGATTGTCACTGGTTACAGATGTGTTTGCAGGAGAGTTGCCACTATCACAGCCTATAAGTAGTAAGCTCACCACAAACATCAACAAGATTAGAAGTAAAAGTACAGGGTGTCGGTTCATGCGGATCAACTTCATGGGATAAAAGGAACAGGATTGATGCAGAACAAGGCACAGCCTTCTTGGCAGGCCCTACGATCGCATCCATCCCTTTTCCCGAGGGAGAAGCGGCACCCGACCTGATCCCCAGCCGGACAAGTGTGCGTCACCATTTTATCAGGTCTTGGCAACTCCTGCCCCCTGATCCCCCAGAAGCTATGTCCACCGCTTCAAAGACCAGCAACACGACTTAAACACAACTCAGCTTAGGAGGCACCAGATGCTTGCGACGATGGACCGTCGGAAGCATCTGTGTCGTAGTTGTCAGCCAAGTCGGGCTGGTCCATCGAACGATCCATTGGATTGTCGCCAGGCTCAAGGTGGACCTGATCAATCTCAGTCCCATCAGCAGATTCACGCAACAGTAAATAAACCCATGTCTGAGCACAAAAATAAAAGCTAAACGCAAAAGCCGGAATGATTGCGATCAACAGCTTGACCCAAGCAGTCACAATGGTCGTCATAATCGTAATGCCGGCAGGCTGATCAACCTCGGTCGAAACCGCGCCGGTGTAGAACGGAAGTTGTCCAAGCTTGGGATCGGGCAGAATCGCGTTCATCGTGTTCATGTCACTGCCGTTGGGACCCATGCTATCTGTAAACACCCACCAACCGGTGAAATTTTTGGTGGCCCACAGCGTGAGAAAAATGATGAATGCAATGAATAGATAGGTGATCGCGCCATAGAAAAGGGAAAATGCCGTGTAGAACAAATATTGCCACGGGCGAGTCAAAACGTAGTTGTAGGTGCGGCTGATAGTATCGAGCGGATCGGAGGCATCAGTCGAAATAGCAGGAAACATAATATTCGATGCGCCAGCTAGTCCAATCAAAAGTAGCGCGATGATGAAGCCGCCAAAGATCAACAGCCCAAAGATGAGGGCAGAGACAAAGCCTGTGATGGCAAAATTAAAGAGCAAACCCACAGCAGCAAGCAGCAACCCGATGACAAGGGTCAATACCAGCGGGATCGCAGGCGCACCAAAGTAAGCCAGAAAATGATCTCGGATATATCGAAGCGCGTAAAAGCATGATGGCCGCAGATCACGCGTCGCATGTAACGAGGCTAAGCGTGAGATAGAACCGCCAAAAATAATGGTCAAAATGAAGGTCCATGCAAGGAAGATCGCAAGAAAAGTTGGGTGCGTTGCAAGAAGCCAACCGGGGATTCCAATGATCATCACATAAAGTGCGGGAACCACACCACCCGCGTTCATATCGCTTGGTTGATCGTAAAGGCTGTTAAACCCAAACTTCAAAGAAGCTGCTGAGTAAATCAGGTGTTTGAAAGATTGCAGTTCAAGATCGAGCGTTGATTGAAAAATCGGCTTTTTGTCTGCTGCTTTTGTTGCGCCAAGATAGGTTTCAGGTTCACTGAGGAATTTTTGATATCGTTCCGGTGACTGCGTGATATAGCGATTAAACTCACGATGATAAACTTGTGGCCCCCACACTTCATCTAACGCTAAGCCAGAAAGATACGTCAACACCACCATCAGCATCGCGAGCAACATCTTGGACGGATGGATTGCCATACGAAAACTGCGAACGATTTTGAGAAAAGGGAAAAGCGATTGCCAATCCAATGATTCAACGCGAACTCGGTACGAGTTGTCCTGCAACATGCGGAAGCTCCCTGATGCGATAGCGGCGCAATTAGCACCCAATCTGAAGACGGTCCTTCGCTCCAGTGTGCATCATGATAGAGGAGCAGCCCCATCAGGCCAAGAGGGAACACACCACAACAGCGGGTATGCCGAGAAACCCGCATAACACACCATAATTCACGTAACCAATAAAGATCGATATTTCATTCGGCTGCCGAAGTATCGATCAACGCATCGGTAGCACTTTCAAAAGTACCCTGTTCAATGGCTGCAATCTTGTCAACCCGCCGAGCGTGGCGGCCACCCTCGAACTCGGTTTCTAGCCAGATCTGCACGATGCGTTCCATCACACGAGCACCCAATAAATCTGCCGGCAAACAAAGCACGTTCGCATCATTGTGACGCCGACTCATCTCCGCACCAATCTCATCATGTACGAGTGCAGCACGCACACTGTCTACTTTGTTCGCTGCGATCGACATACCAATCCCCGAACCACAAATCAAAATACCGCGGTCAGCTTGCCCACTGGAAACCGCTTGCGCTACTGGATAGGCCATGTCAGGATAATCACACATCCGCCCACCACATGATCCCACTTCGAGTACCTTGCAACCTGTGTGCTGCAATTCGAGTGTCAGTTTGGAAAGCATGTCCGCCCCACGGTGGTCGCTGCCCACTGCAATGATCATTTTATAAGCTCCTTCAGGCGACTGTCTAAACCTCGGCGAATCATCTCGGCTGTTCGCAAATAAGCTGAAAGACCCATTCCAATCGGATCGTCGACATCCCCTTGATCATCCAACCGTAATACTTTGCTGGCCGCATCAGGCTGAATTTCCAACACCGCACGTCGATGCGACTCTGTCATACAATAAATCATCGTGGCATCGTCAATCAACTGTTTTGTGATCGCCGTTGAGAAATGCGAAGCGATATCAATACCTTGCTTGTCCATCGCTTCGACCGCTTCTGGTGAGACCGGCATCCCATCCATCGCAAACGTACCTGCAGAATGCACATGGTAGTTATGCTTTTCCAAGTCACTTGGACCAACGCCTAGATCGCTCGCAATGATCTGCTTGGCCAAACCCTCTGCCATCGGTGATCGGCAAGTGTTACCACTGCAAACCAGAAGAATATCGGTAGGATTATCGCTCAATTTACCTTGGCTTTCTTAGAGGCAATTGCCCGTTTACGTGGATAAGACTGGTCCTATTTTACTGCATCGCTAAGGGCTTGGGGAGAAAATCAAACCGCTCGCTCCGCTATATTCACATATTAATCTTCGTGCGGCTCAACCTGTGTAGCCACCGCCCGCATGTAACCGTCAAGATATTGATCCGAAAACAGATCCAGCCCCTTCACGGTCAATTCATGATTCGAGCCCCAGATACAAGCTCGCAAGTCCGTGAACTCGGGATCAACCTGAATAAGCACCCGTGGTTCTGGCGTCGGTTCCTGATCCTCATCCGGCAACGACTGGGCAAAATACCCAGACAACGCATTCACACCCGGACCGCCGATACTCACCACCGGCCGCTCCTGCAAATCTTGATTATTGAGAAACCAAATATCACTGCACACGATCGGCACAATCTTCACATTCATCACGTCATCATGTTTAGTGAGCCACTCTTCAATCTGTGTTTGCAATTTATATGCAAGTGGGCGGTCCGCGCTCTCGGCCCGCAAGTGGGAGCCGGTCACAATCAGAAGCGTGTACTTATCGTTTTTTGCGTGCAAATCTATTCCTAGAGAAACTGCGTTCACATAGCAGTATACCCTGTCCCGTAGCCGCAGGTGCTTGGAAAAGGGTCAACCGTTAGTTCTACCGGATTATTTCCCACCCATCAGGACAGCCAGAACACCCTTTTGGGCATGCAATCGATTATGAGCCTCGGGAAACACGCGGCTACGCGGCCCGTCCATCACACTGTCAGTAATCTCAACCCCACGGTACGCCGGCAAGCAGTGCAACACAATTGCATGATCTGGCGCGTGGCTAAGCAGATCATCATTGATCTGGAAGCCAGCAAAATCGTTGATGCGTTTGGCTTTCTCTTCTTCCTGTCCCATCGAAACCCAAGTGTCGGTGTAGATCGCATCAGCATTTTTCACTACCTCTAATGGATCGTGAGACTGAACAAAATTGAAAGCGGAATGATGGGTTTTTATTTTTTCGACGTCTTCTGCTGGCAATTCATAGCCTGCTGGCGCAGCGATACTGAAGTTGATGCCAAGCTTCGCGCAGATCCAAGCAAGTGAGTACGCCACATTGTTCCCATCACCAACATAAGCCAACGTCCGACCGGTCAAATCGCGACCAAACTCATCCATCATCGTCATCACATCAGCGAGCGCTTGGCACGGATGTGCATCATCACTCAGCATGTTGATGATTGGAGCCGACGCATGATCTGCCATCTCAATAAGTTTGTCGTGTTCAAACACACGAGCCGCAATACCCTGCACCATCCCGCACAATACGCGCGTCACATCTGCCACCGACTCACGTTTACCAAGACCTACCTCAGATCCCGACAGTACAATTGCATGCCCGCCAAGCTCGTTCATTGCTTGCTCAAAACTGACACGTGTCCGCAATGACGGCTTTTCAAACAACATCGCCAACGTCTGATTCTTCAAAATCGGATCATTACCCTGCCCGGTCGCGCGCTGATTACGCAACTGAAAACCTACTTCAAGAATGTGATCAATCTGCTCAATTGTAAAATCTGCAATGGCGATACAGTGCTTCATGCGAACACCTCGTTACGTGCTTTGCGTCAGTGCGTTTTTTTTGTTCTCACTCACTTCAAAATTCAAAGAGCAAAATGAATAGCAACGGGTGCGTTACCCGTCGTACTGCAATTTTGCTCCGGGCTATAAAACGATTTCTGTGCCAATGCCGGTGTCGGTGTAAACCTCCAGCAAGGCCGCATGCTTGATGCGCCCATCAATGATGTGCGCCTTACGCACACCTCCGGCCAGCGCGATAAAGCTCGACTCTACCTTAGGCAACATCCCTTGGGTAATAATTCCGGTGTCGACCAGCTTTTCGATCTCTGTTTTGGTCAAGTGACGTGCCAGATCATCTTCCGCATCAGAGGTACGGATACCGTGCGTATCGGAAATCAGAATCAATTTTTCAGCGTGAACGGCCGCAGCAACATGTCCCGCCACTGAATCGGCATTCACGTTCAATTTTCCACCCGCTTTGTCACGTGCAATCGGCGCAATCACCGGAATCACATCCGCCTGCGTCAACGCGTTAAGCAATTCGTTATTGATCCCCTCAACTTCGCCGACAAAACCGATATCAATCTTGCGACCATCCTCCCCATCAAGGAACAACCGCTTCGCAAACACTGCACAAGACGACAACGAATGCAACCCCATCGGATCGAGATTGCGATCACGGATCATGTTCTGAATTTCAATATTGATATCTTGCGTCAAAACGTGCTCAGCAATAGCCAAGGTACGTTCATCGGTGTAGCGACGCCCTTGAACAAACTGCGCCTCAAGCCCCGCCTGCTGCATCGCTGCGGTAATCCCTTTGCCACCACCATGAACGATGATGGGTCGCATACCAACTGATGCCATAAAGCAAACATCGTTAATGACGGCACGTAAATCCTCTGGCTGGTCCATAATTGACCCGCCAACCTTCACCACAATGGTCTTGCCAGCGAACTGGTGAATATATTCCTGCGCTTCGACCAGTGCCGCCGCTTTGGTAATCGCTTCTTGACTCACGGCCTCTGTCATGAGGACCTCCAACTTTCACCGAGCTCGGCTTCAAAACCGTGAAAACACGCGATTTGCAGAGCCGGACCCTCTCTAGGGGGAAACGGGAAATTATACCGAGATCTAGCCCATTCAACAATCTGATCGAGGCCGACTCAGTCTCCCTATCTTCCCCGCCATACCTCATACCGCGCGCAAAAAATAAGCCCCATATATTGGGACATCAAAGACAAACACGATTGAGCGGAAACTTTCGAACAGCCACCCGGTAGAAGTAAATCAGTCTCGTTTGGGGAGGGCACAGTCTTTGAGCTTAACCAGTTTCAGACAATTACCCTTGTCGTTGTAACTAACTTCGGACATATACGCCTGGATCAGCATCACGCCGCGCCCACTCGGACAGGTCAGATTATCATCCGTGGTCGGATCAGGGATTTCATCCGGGACAAACCCTTCACCTTCGTCACATACATTCACCGCCACCTTCACATCATCAATGCAATAGATGATCGTAACTTTTTTAGATTCGTCGAGTTTGTTGCCGTGCCTGATCGCATTCGTCACCGCTTCATCCAGCGCAAGCTGAATCGCAAAGATCGCTTCTTTGGTATAGCCCTTCTCACGCGCCTCCCCGAGGATCGCATCTTGAACTTTTGCGACCTCGTTAAGCCGAGAGGGAATCACCATGGTTTTAGATGATGAATCACCCATGCATTGCTGACCAGAAACGGATAAAGTCGATTTCATGATAGCCTTGCCCATTGCAGGCAAAGAATCTCACTTCCATTACTTGAAGCTAGCCATCGCAGATTCTTCTGTGTCGTGAATCTGGAACAGCTTGTTCAACTTGGTAATGACGAAGACCTCATAAATCTGAGGATCAATGTTCGAGAGACGTAACTGCCCGCCAAGTTTTTTGACTTTCTTATCAATGGTGATCAGCGTCCCCAAGGCCGCAGACGAAAGATGCTCAACATTGGCAAAGTTCAACATCAGTCGCGGGTTGGTTGACTGATCAATCAGCTCAGAGATCTCATCTCCGATGTGCTGGATGTTGGCCTCTTCAAGGATATTACGATCGAGGAACTCGATCTTGGTGATTCCGTCGTTTTCATTGACTACCAGACGGGATTCCTTTGCGGTCATCTGCCCTGTCTCCATGCCACGCTGTGCTTAAGAATAAATTTACGTAAGCCGTTAATCTATCGCTTGTTAATACAATTGTCAAGCTAGGCAAGCCGGGTAAACACGGCCACGCAGCCTGATTATAACGCAGTATCCCTTCCCTATCGTCCCTTTCGGTTATTCCGACATGCCGCTCTCCCAAAGAGCACTAATTGCCAACATTTTTCAACCGACTTATGCAGAACGCCCCTCAAAATCCCGTCAAGCTTCCCAGTCATGACTGTTTAACAGATCAGCCAGACCCCAATCTTACTCCACCATAACCCCAACAGCTGAAAAACCGTCTCAACCGCCCTTCAGGGCATCTTGATGCTCGATCGCCCACAACGCAGCATATTTCAGTTGCACGCTCAACGCCGCCTTCTGAGCGATCATCAGCCCAAACGTTCCATCCAAAAAACCGCGTTTCAGCACGTAATACTTAAAAAATGCCACCCACGGCCGCAGCACCAGATGCGTCACGTTCGCCCGCTTGCCACGGTCATACATCTGCTGTGCCACCATCATCAAGCGTTCATCATGCCGCCGACCACTAAAATAGTCCTCAAAATCAGCCGCACTCACCCGCTTGTGCTCCAGCCAACCGCTCAGCCGCATCGTACGGCTCGGATCATTTGGTACCCGTGCATCATGCAGCGCCTCCTTCGGCCAGCTCACCCGATCTCGATGGATCAATCGCGATTGCCAATCCGGTGACCACGCCCGCACATACCGGCCCATCACCCAGTTATGCCGCGGCATGTAAACCAGATCCAACCCAGCAAGCTGCTCATCGGTGAAACGCTGTATCTCCTTCGCTAGCTCCGGCGACACCTCTTCATCCGAATCAACAATCAACACCCAATCATTCTTCATCAGCGGCATGGCAAAGATTTTCTGCTCCGCATACCCCAACCATTCCTGATGCACAATCCGCGCACCGTACCCCTCCGCAATCTTGACCGTATCATCAGTCGACCCCGAGTCGATCACCACAATTTCGTCAGCCCAGTCCTTGACCGAGGCACAAGTCGCACCGATCGTGTCGGCAGCATTCATACTACAGATACAGATAGAGATTTGAGGCATGGCCATAGTTTACGGCCAATCCACCAATCATTCATCCAGCAAGCCCTTGTACCCATCCATGAAACACCTTACCGACTCATATTGCTGGAACTTCCCATGGACGAAAACGTCAAAATAGAGAAGATACATCACGATATCGCCTAGCTGAATCTAGCTGCCCGTGATACACTATGTCCCATAACCACTGCATGGAGGCGTTGGCATGAAGCTTTCCTATAAAGTTGCCCTCATTTTAACTTTCTGTTTTGTCGTCGGCATCATCACTTACTACACCCGTGACGACGAGCAACCCCAAGCCAAAAACATGGACCTGCCTGACCTGAAACAGGCAGACAAACCTGTTGCATCCACCCCCAAGACACTTTCCGCCACGAGTAAAACACCACGAACTACTGCAAATACCACACGGTCTTACTCGAGCCCACGCAATTCGACATCATCCAGCTCAACTGCACTCAAAGACAAGATGAATGCGCTACGCTCAATGCAGAAAGCTCAAGCTCCAACGACCGCGAACAACAAGCCTACGACAACCTCGCGCAACACTCGCCCCACCCTTTCTTCTTCACCCATCACCAAAACAACAACCACGCCTGTAGCACGCACCACACTCGCAACGCCCAAGCCACTGTCTACTCCAACCACAGCACGCAACACCATGACGCTTGGCACCAAAGCCTCACCGACCGCACTCCCTAATGGCACCCGCGCCAGCGCCCTCCCGACTCAAAACACATTCAAATCCTCCAATACCAAACCCGTCACAACAAGCCGATCCCTCATCACCAATCTCACCCGCCCCAAAACAACCAAACCCGCAACCAGCACTTCAAAAAGCTATACCGTCAAATCCGGCGACAGCCTCTATAAGATCTCCAAAAAAGTCTTCGGCGACGTTCAGTACTGGGACGAAATAGCACAAGCTAATCCAAATCTTGATCCTGCCCGCATCCACCCCGGGGACACCATCAACCTCCCCGATATCGCACGTCTTCAAGCAGAACGTTCTCGTGCACGCAAAGCCGCATCATCCAAGAGCAGCAACAAGACCGCAGCTACCAACTCACACAAAGTACAGTCTGGCGAAACGCTCTCCAGCATCTCCGAAAAATTCTATGGCACCCCCAACCGTTGGCGCGACATCTACAATGCCAACCGTAAAAAGATGAAAGACCCTGACGCTATTCAACCTGGCATGGTCATCAGCGTCCCTAAATAATTCATCTAACTCGCGATTAGATACTCCAACCGATCAGCCATACTGATCGGTTTTTTCATGCATCACACACCCCAAAAACATATCAAGACAAAGATCAATCTTTCCTCCCAAGGTCAAGTCTTACCGCGTCAATTGTGGAATAATTTTGTTTAAGAACATCGTTAAATCCCGCAAGCTTTAACACATCACAAACAGTCACGAATGAACCGCCACAACCTTGTGGTTTTAAAGAGTTGATGTTGGAGCATGAGATAGCCGAAGGTATAATAAGGCAACAATCGAAATGCCCGAAGGGGTAAGCATGAACGCTCTCGCGTATTTGCTCGAACCTTTAGAACCCCAAGGGAGCTGGCAACTGGACACGATGGTCAAGCCTCCTACGAGTGGAAGGCCGGGATGATCTGGCGACGCACCCACGTTAAATTGGGGTTCGAGCAAATCCTTGAGGTTCTTACTTCCTTCGAGATAAAAACCGGCCTGCTCACGTGGGCCGTGTTTTTTTATGTTCTCACTCCGCTATAAACAGCAAGCAGTACACATCATGCTTCTATTGAAATAATCTGCCCCCCTCCGCATTTAGTCTCACAGCACCACACCATCAATACAAACAGTTTCTATTCTCCCGCACGTGAGATAGGAAATTCTTGATAGTCCGTGCTAAGATAACACGCATGGTAGATAAGATGGATGATACAAAAACAAGCCCCAACGCCTTCCTCAGCAGTCTTGCCGACCAGTTGATCAGTTGCTATCAACAAGATGCCTGCATGCAGCATCTTAACGCAACCTTCCTCCCCAATCGCGCCAAAACCATCGAAGTCATCGAGTTACTCCGTCGCATTATTTTCCCCGGTTTCTTCGACGAGCAGCGTATCACCACTGATAATGTCAATACACATGTCAATGGTCTGCTACAACAGACCCATACGCTACTGCACGATCAAATCCATCAATCACTCCGCTACCAGCTTAACGAAAAACAAGGCGGCCTCGGTGATGACTGCGATCAATGCGAATCGCAAGCCTGTGAAAAAACCGCCGCGTTTATGAAGCTTCTTCCTAATGTTCGACGAATGCTCTCCCTCGACGTGCAGGCCACGTTCGATGGCGATCCCGCATCTGTCTCAACTGACGAGAATATTTTTTGCTATCCCGGCATCGACGCTATCTTCACTTATCGCATTGCACACGAACTCTACAAACTCAAGGTACCGCTACTCCCACGCATCATGACCGAATACGCCCATAACGAAACTGGCATTGAGATTCATCCCGGTGCCATCATCGGTGAACGCTTCTGCATCGACCATGGCACCGGCATTGTCATCGGCGAAACGTGCAACATCGGCAACAACGTCAAGATCTATCAGGGTGTCACCCTCGGTGCTCTTTCTACCAAAGGCGGTCAAGATTGGCGTGGCATGAAACGCCACCCCAACATCGAAGACGACGTCACCATCTATCCCAACGCCACCATCCTCGGCGGCAGCACCACAATCGGTAAAGGCGCTACCATCGGCGGTTCCGTCTTCATCACTGCCTCTATCCCCGCAGGGCATCGCGTTACCTCCGGCAATGTCAGCCTCAACATTACGCCACCTAAAACCCGTAAGAAAAAACGTGACGAATCTGCCGAGTGACCCAAATCACTCCTATCATTTCATGTCACACGAAACATGATGAATCACACAACGATCGAGGCATCCCATGCCTGAAAACATGATCGATTTTGAGCAACCAATCCCTTTGTTCCCACTCGCCAACTGCGTGTTGCTGCCGCATGCCACCGTACCTTTACACGTATTCGAACCGCGCTACCGTGAACTGACAAAGGATGTGCTTGATGGTGATCGTTTAATCGCAATGGCCGTTTTTGAAGGCCGTACCTGGCGTGAAGATTACGAGGGCACACCACCACTTCGAGATCATGTATGTATTGGCTACGTAGTACGCCACGAGAAGCTGCATGATGGTCGTTACCAACTCTATCTACAAGGACTTTGTCGCGCAGCCATTGAAGAAGAAATCCCAAACACACCTTATCGTCTCGCCATCCTCAAACCTACCGAAAACAGCAATACCCTTGAGATCGATTTACAGGAACAGAGATCGCATCTCATGACTCTCCTTAACGATAAACAACTCGACGATCTCACCAGCGCGTTAGCCATCCGCAACTGGCTCAGCGGTGAAATCCCCACTGCTACACTCATTGACCAAGCGACACTCATCCTCTGTAGCAACGCCGAGGATCGCTACAAAATGCTCGCAGAATCCGATGTCACCACCCGTGGTAAGTGGCTCGAACGTTATCTCCGTCTCACCAAGACTACCCTCCAAACCGCTGAGCGGCTCGGTACGCCTCGCGATAATGATGGCGTCTGCATGAACTAATACTCTATATAGCCACTACAACATTTTTCAATCACCACACGCACACAACCACTCAACAAACCAATCTACTACAATCTCCCTCATGGACGAATCTGACATCACCCACAACCCTCGCGCTACCCTCATCATCGGATGTGGCTATCTCGGCAAACAGCTTGCCCGTCAACTCCTTACCTGCAACCCTGACCAGCCGATCTTCGCCGCCGTTCGCTCACAAATATCTGCTCGCAGTCTTGTTCCACTCGGGCTCCGTCCCTTACTGCTTGACGTCACACAACCCCTCACCCTTGCTGCCGCCCGCGCTGTCCTCGAACCCTACCAACTCGATATTTATTACATGATTCCGCCGGGCCGAAAAAACGCCCATCCCGGCCCCAAACAAACCGTCATCGGCGGCATCATTAACACACTCAATCTCCTCCGTGAACTCGACATCCGTAAAGCCATCCTCATCTCTTCCTCTGCCGTATACGGGCAATCTGAAAATGAGATCGTCTCTGCGGACACCCCTCCCGAACCCAATAATGAAAAAGCTAAGCTTCTACTCGAAGGCGAACAACTCTGGCTCAATCACGACTATAACTACTACGTCCTCCGACTCGCCGGCCTCTTCGGCCCCAAACGCGTCGTCGGCCTCTCCGCCATCAGCTCCGGTGCCCCCGTTGTCGGCAACCCCAACGCAATGCTCAACCTGATCCATGTTGAAGATGCAGCTTCACTCCTCATCGCCATCATACAATCACAAACCGCCGGCCATATCGAACTTGGTATCGGGCCACCTCCACTCACCCGCCATAACTACTACAACATGCTTGCTGAGATGATTAACGTCCCCGCGCCCAAGCTGCTCAATGATGAAGCTGCCGCTAAGCAGTTCGACCTAAACCTTGGCCGCCTCCAACGCACCAGTTCCAAACAACTCGACAACACCATCACCCGTGAACGCACCGGCTGGTCCCCCGTTCATATCGACCTCCGCACGTCCATTCACAACATCCTCAGCCAATCTCGCAAATAAAATCCCATCATCTTTTCACCCTAAAAAACACGTGACATTTTCCCCACAATAAGCTTGCCCCCGCCCCTTGTGATACACTTATACGTTATGTTTAATGACGCATTTGATGCCCCCATCCAGGACGATCCGCAACCGACCTCCCCCGCGCCAAAGCAGCGAGATTTGCTCGCCGGACTGACCGAGCCGCAACGTGAAGCCGTCACCACCACCGAAGGCGCATTGCTCGTCCTCGCAGGCCCCGGCTCCGGAAAAACTCGCGTCATCACCAGCCGCATTGCCTATCTCATCCTCGAATGTGGCATCCCGCCGTGGAACGTCCTCGCCATCACCTTCACCAACAAAGCCGCCGGCGAAATGCGCGAACGCGTCAGCCAAGTTATCTCAGAACGCCAAGCCAACGCCGCCACGATCAGCACCTTCCATTCACTCTGCGCCCGCATCATCCGCATCTACGCAGACCGCCTTGAGCTACCTCCATCCTACTCTATCTACGATACCTCCGATCAGCAGCGCGCCGTCAAGCAAGCCCTTGAACGCCTTGAAATCAACACCAAAAACTTCCCCCCCACCAGCGTGCTCAGCACTATCAGCAACGCCAAGAACAATCTGCAGGACGCCGCTGCCTATACCGCGCTCGCTGGCGATTTCTACAGCAAACAGATCGCCAAGATCTACAAAAAATACGAGCAGATTCTCACGCAAAATAATGCGCTGGACTTCGACGATCTTCTCTTGAAAACCGTCCATCTTTTTCAGAAGCACCCGATCGTACTTGCTGAACTTCAAGAGCGTTATCAGTACATCATGATCGACGAGTATCAGGACACCAACCACGCTCAGTTCATGATCGCCAACGCGCTGGCTGCTCGTCACAAAAACATCTGTGCCACTGGCGACCCCGACCAATCAATCTATGGCTGGCGCGGCGCCAACATCCAAAATATCCTCGACTTTGAATCTCACTATCCCAACGCCAAAACCGTCCGCCTCGAACAAAACTACCGCTCTACCAAAACCATCCTCGAAGCCGCCGACATACTCATACAGAACAATCAAGCCCGTAAGCACAAATCACTCTGGACCGACAACGAACAAGGTGCCGACATCCAAGTTGTCACCACCCGCAACGAGCGCAAAGAAGCCCGCTACATCGTCGAACAATTTGAAAAACACAATCGTGATCACAAAGTTCCTTGGGGCGAAATGGCTGTGTTTTATCGCATGAACAGCCTCTCCCGCGTCATCGAAGATGCGCTCCGCGATGCCGGCATCCCATATCAGATCGCACGCGGCACCGCCTTCTATGACCGTAAAGAAATTAAGGACGCTGTCGCCTATCTCCGCACCATCGTCAACCCCACTGACGAGATCAATCTTCTCCGCATCATCAACACACCCGCCCGCGGCATCAGCGACAAAACCGTCAAGTCCGCACAAGCCGCCGCCCTTGCCACCGAACAATCCCTCCCCGACATCCTCGCCACCCCCGACCAAATCCCCGGCCTCAACACCCGCGCCATCAACAGTGTCAACAAATTCATGACCACTCTCCACGAATGGCGCAAACTCGCTGGCTTCAATACCGACGGCCTGCTCACACAAACCCCCATGTCACTCCCTGACTTCGTCGAGCTCGTGCTCCGCGAGTCCGACCTTGAAGACTTCTATCGAAACGACAAATCCGACCCCGATCATGAACGCCTGGCCAACCTCGGCGAACTCGTCTCCAGCGCCCAGCAATTCGAAGAAGAATACATCGGTGAAGTCCAAAACGACGACCGCGACACCGACCAAACCTCACTCACCGAACTCCTGCTCGGCTTCCTCGAACGGGTCGCACTCGTCAGCGATGTCGATGCGATCGAATCCGACCAAGGCGCTGTCACACTCATGACCCTCCATGCCGCCAAGGGACTCGAATTCCGCGTCGTCTCCATCATCGGCGTCGAAGACGGCATCCTCCCACACGATCGCGCTCAAAACGACAACGACGAAATGGAAGAGGAACGCCGCCTCTGCTTCGTCGGCATCACCCGCGCCATGAAAGAACTTTATCTTTCCCACGCCCGCTACCGCACCATCTTCGGCCAAACCCTCCCCACCATTCCCAGCCGCTTCCTCCGCGAACTCCCCGAACACATCCTCTCTGAAACCGATCAATCCGATGAATTCGATCCTGATTCACCAAGCTCAACCCTCGAACGACGCATTCCCGCTGGATCCATCGCCGCAGAATTTCCCCCCGGGACATTTGTTCGCCACCCCAAATTCGGCCTCGGGCGCATCCAAGACGTCACCCCCATGGGTGCCCACACCCGTGCCCGAGTCGCCTTCAACACCGTCGGCGTCAAACCCCTCATCCTCGAATATGCCAAACTTGAAACTGTCGACCCCGACGAACTACACTTTTAGTACTCACTTACAATGGGGTTCTTTTTTATTGCGGCACAGCCCGATTCACACAATAATCAACCATAGATAAACGTTCATACTTAAACGCACCGGCCATAAGGACCAACATGCCACGAACGCGCATCAAAATCTGCGGCATCAAAGACCACGACACAGCGCGTATCGCCGCGCTTGCTGGTGCCGATGCCATTGGCCTTGTTTTCGTCGAAAAATCGCCACGCTTCATCGATATCCCCACCGCTCGCCGCATCGTCCGCTCGCTACCCTCCTTTGTCGAACCCGTCGGACTCTTTGTCGATGAAGAACCCGCACACATCCGCCGTGTAGCCGGACAAGTCGGTCTGCATACCGTCCAACTCCACGGCCACGAAACCCTCCAACACCTCGCCGCACTCGATGACTTCAATATCATCAAGGCACTCTCATTCCACAAAGATCAGATCGACACCAGCCTTGAATCATGGATCGACCTCCCCCATCACCTTAAAAGCTTCCTCTGGGATGCCGCTCCATCCGCCACCAATCAAGGACTACTCGGCGGCACAGGCAATCAAATCAACTGGCACGACTTTGCCGAACTACAACAAAGCGGCAAGCTTGATCTACACCCACCGTCCTTCCTAGCAGGCGGTCTCACGCCCACCAATGTTGGACAAGCCATAGCAATTGCACACCCCTATGGCGTTGACGTTTCCAGCGGCGTCGAATCATCACGTGGCATCAAAGATCATGATCTAATTCAACAATTCTGTGCCGCTGTCCACGAAGCCGACACTCGCCCACTAACAGGGGATGCCGCAGGCTAAAGTGTGAGTTCACCTAAAAACATAGCGTTAAATCAACCCTTTTCTTTCGCTTCTGGACTACCCAAACGTGATTGAATTTTGTCAAAGATGTCTCGACTAATTGTTTCATCACCAAAGAAACCCACACGCACCGTCACTTTGCTGATGTTGTCGCCTTCCGGCTCGATCGAGATCGTCACCTTCTTATCTGCTGCTGTCCGCGCTACAACTTCTCCGCCCGCCGCGTCAGCATGATCACTCACCAAAGTAAACTTCATCTCTTCGACTGCTTCTTTCGCAGCTGCTGCAACCTTGATCGGATCACCATTGACATGACCGCGCAGCGCGCCTTCATAATACGCCACACCAACCCCTGTCCCCGCAGCAGCTGCACCTGCTAAGATCACCGCACCACAACCACTCATCACTAACAATATCATTGCCAGCAACATCGCTGTAGCTCGCTTAGTATATGCGTCTAATTTATTTGCCATCATACCATTCCTATTTTTAATAACCTTATTGGATATCCACGCTCGTACTAAAAAATGCCGGCCTGCAAGCAGGCCAGCACATTATACTCTAGCGCAAACATAATCTTACGTCATCCATCGCAATTCGTGTAAACAGATGAACAACCGCAATCTCAACCCGCGTTAGCTTCGCTCTCTTCAAGCCGCACTTTGATCTGATTGTAGATCGCCGTGCTCTGTGGCTCATTTCCGAAAACGCCCACACGAATGCTGAGATTGCTCATATCATCCGATTCTTTTTCCACGCGAATGCGGATTTCTTCGCCACCTGGAAGCTCACCATCAATTCGACCGTACTTCCAACTCGAAACTTCATCTTCAATTTTCGCATCCATATGCCGCAGCACATCGCCCGCCGCATCGGTCACCTGAGGCGGGTTCGCCGCGACATGCCCCTCATACTCTCCCATCGCATAAGCCATCCCCATGCTCGCCGCACCCGCAATCCCCGCCAAAGCCAGCGCAATACAACCACTACTACACAACGTCACACCCACAAGCACAACCACCATTGCATATCTTCGCATTTGCACCATTGTTTCGTCCCTGAAATGAGGTTTATCCGGAAAAAGCAACCACGGGGAGATGACATCTCCAAACCGACCATCGCTCTCATCGGTCAGCCCACCCTATTTTCATTGAACTTCTTTTTGCCGGTTCGCCAAAGACCCGCCACTCCGATTACAATACCCCGACTATGAAACGAGTATTATCAGGCATACAACCTTCTGGTCAGCTTCACATCGGCAACTATGCCGGAGCCATTCAACAGTTCGTCCGCATGCAGGATACGCATGAAATGTACGTCTTTATCGCGTCCTACCATGCACTGACCTCCATGCGCGACGCTGACGCACTCCGCGCCAACATTCGGCAAGTCGTTATTGACTACATTGCTTTCGGACTCAACCCCGAAAAAACAAACATCTACCTCCAACAAGATGTCCCCGCCGTTACCGAACTTGCTTGGCTGCTAAGCTGTGTCTGTCCCAAACACATGATGGATAAAGCCACCAGTTATAAGGACAAAGTTGCCAAGGGCATCCCGTCCTCGGTCGGTCTCTACACCTACCCCATCCTCCAAGCTGCCGATATCCTCGCCGTCGATCCCGACCTCGTTCCCGTCGGTGAAGATCAACGGCAACACATCGAGATCACCCGCGACCTTGCCTCAAAGTTCAATCACTATTATGGCGACATTTTCAAAATCCCCGACGCCATGATCCGCCGCGAAGCCGGCGTCGTCCCTGGTGTCGACGGACAAAAAATGAGCAAATCCTACGACAATACCATCGACCCCTTCATGGATGAAAAGCCCCTCCGCAAACGCATCATGAAAATCAAAACCGATTCGCTCGGCATCGACGACCCCAAAGACCCCGACACCTGTACCGTCTACCAGATCTTCCGCGCACTCGCTGGGCCTGACGCACCTGAAACCGCCGCGCTCTCAGACCGCTACAAAAACGGCGGCATGGGCTACGGCGAAGCCAAACAAACTCTCCACGAATACATCCTTGATCACTTTGCAGATGCCCGTAAAAAACGCATCGAACTCATGGACGATCAATCCTATGTCGACAGCGTCCTCAAAGCCGGCGCCGAAGCGGCCAACAAGATCATCACGAACGTCACCGACCGTGCCCGCACCGCCGCTGGCCTGTAACCCCGCAACATCCATCTCAGCCAAACATAAAAAAACCTCACATCCTTATGATGCGAAGTTTTCTTTTTCGCTTGTTTTAAGTGTCATCCGCTTACGCGCTCTGTGAATACGAGCTGATCGCGGTTTGCTGCGCTTTGGTCAGTTCGCCGTATCCCGCTGCAGGATTTGATGCCGGCTTCTCACCCGAGGTTCCATCCGACTCCGGCACACCTTGCAACCCGTGTACCTTCTTCATCAGCATCTGCCATGTCTCACGTTCATACTGGATCAGCTTGATCGCCTCATCAATCGCCTCAATCTCACGATTCATGTTCGCATCAACCAACCTGCGGTAGATATAGTTGTGCAGCGATGCCATTTTCTCCGTCACTTCCGGCTCAATCTGATGATTCAAGCTCGTCGATAGCTCCAACACGATCTTCTGCGCCCGAGACAGATTGTTATAACTGTCTTCATAATTGTTCGCAGCAATCGCTTGCTTCGCCTGATTACAAAACTTGATTGCCCCGTCATATAACATCAAACGCAGTTCCTCTGAACTAGCAGTCATGATCTTGGTGCGCAAATATGGATTTGGACCCGCTTGTTGATTCATCGATTGATCCAGCCTTCCTCTTTCTTAGGCTTCATTCACTTCAAGTTCATTCTTTATCGACCCGTCTCATATCTGAGCCTTAGCCCGATCATCATACTCCCACCCTCACTGTCCCATAATCTACACATCCGTGAACCTGCTCATCCTGCATCTGAAAATAACTTAAAAAAGTCAATTTTCTACTATATTTTTAGTGCCAAGCAAGCAACAACACACTAGTTATTCGACGTATTTGGTAGCTGTAGCGGTTGAATCTGCCCCAAGGCCGCACTCTGTGATTGCATATCCGCCAGCGCTTTTTCCATTGCCACAAACTGCGATTCGAGCCGCGCTCGCTTCGCTGCCAAACGCACATCAAAATCTTCGATCTTCTTGTTGTTCAATTCAATCTGACTGTCGATCGTGTCAAGCCGCCGTTGGATCGCGCCGCCTTCCCCATCAGTCAATGATTTGAGCAACTCATTAATCTCAACCCCAATACCGGATTCGACAATCACTTCTTTGCCGTCCGCATCTTCCTCAGTTTTCTTATAAGTGAACAGATCAATCACCGCTTCACGGTCGGTTTCCAAGGCAGTTTGAAGCTTTGCGGAATCAAACTGAACCTGCCCCTTACCGCCAACCGTAATGCCAATCTGATTCAAGCTGGTATACCGACCAGTCAACCCATTGTTGCCGAACAGGATCGCGTTATACATAGAAGTACGAACTGTCGACACCGCAAAATCACCCAAAAGCAACCCTCGCTCTTGCGTCTCGGCGTTGTAGCTGTCGTAGGTATCAAGCGTATTGACCAAACTGTTGAAGCTGTCAACAAAACCTTTGACCGCGTCGGTGATTGCATTATCATCCCGCCCCACCGTCAACTGAACCGCTTCCTGACTGGTTGATTTCAGATCAATCGTAACACCCGCCACAAGATCCTTAACCGTGTTGGTTGATGATGTAATCACCAGCGAATCTGCCACATTGCCTGCGCCGTAAAATACCACCGCATCCTGTGCTTCAGATAGATTAAATGCTCCTAGATCCGTACCGCCATCATCAAACACAAACGCGCCTTGCGAACCTTCTTTCGTGCTAGTCAAACTTAAACGGAAAGGCGCACTGCCTGAACCATCATTAATAATCGTAGCCTTCACACCAACATTACCATCATTGATCTTAGTCAGAATATCTTCAAGTGAATCGGTCGCTTCAACCTTGATGGATTTCTGAAAGCTGCCATCAATACCCTCACCGGGATTAGCCGTTTCACCTAGAATACCGAGGTCTGCAGCCGTGCTTGACCCTTCTTCTTCGATGATCATCTTCAGCGCACCGCCGCCGGTATCTTCGATCACGATCCCGTCGCCAGCATCATTAACCCGCGCATTGATATCAAGTCCGCGGCTATTAATCTCACTCAGCACATCTGCGATCGTAATCTCATTACCTTGTGTCAGATCAACGACTGCACTGCCACCCTTGCTGTCAGTGATGCGGAACTTACCACGTGACACACCCAGCGATTCAAATCGCGTTGACTCATTCACGTACTGATATTCAAGGCTACCACTATCGATCACATCACCATCATGCTCGCCCGATATTTTCAGGTTCGTAGCGGTTGCGCCGGTCACATCAGTGATCTGCACTTTGCCCGTGCCGCCCGAAGTATCTTTGAGTTCGATGCCAGAGCCAGCTTGATTCAATGAGGCCGTAATACCTGCGCCGCTGTTATTGATCAGATTCAAAATCTGACTCACACTACGCGCACTGCTTAAATCGACATCGGTCGTCGTACCTGCACGGTTACGGATTCGGATCGTACCCGGCCCCGACTCGCCATTAGGCAATGCCTCCGGCGAGGTATCAACACCAACAATCTCATTGGCAGCTACATCTTGATTCAAACCAAGCTCATTTACAGCAGGCTGACCACCAGAGGGAACACGGATGCGTAAGTTATTCGTTGTGCTGCCGGTGTTGTCGGTCGCTTTGAACGCATTACCGTCGATGCTAAGCGTCACCGCGCCACCTGTAGCGGTATTGATCGTGTCGATCAGATCCTGGGCCGTTAGCGCACCATCGATATCAATGTAATAGTCATCGCCATTACGATCCTGGATCTCAAATTCATAGAGCGCGCTATTACTGGTGGTGATACCTGTCCCATTAAACAGCGAGCTAAGCGGCGTATTCGGTAGAAGAATTGGCGGACCTAATCCACCAGCGCCAGCAAGGCCTTCTCCACCATTCAAATTCTTAAGTAGTTTCGAGTTGATCGCAGAGATCACACGATCACCTGCAATCACACCGTCCGCATCAACATCTGCTCCGAGAATACCGAGATCTGATGCTGCCTTTGAATCATTGAGTTCGGTCACCTCAAAAGCCGCACTGCCACCGCCCCCATCAGTGAGCTTCAAACTCACATTGTCGTCACCGATTGCCGCAGTCACCGCGATTCCTGCATCAGTTGCCGCAGTATTGATTTTGTCGATCACATCTTCGAGTGTCAGTGCACCCGAGATATCGACCGTAAAGTTTCCTGCCGCGGTATCAATCTGAAAATCGGGTTGGCCTTCTTTTTGCTGAATCCCCATACCATCATTCAGCGTCGCCAACTTTGTTGACAAGCCGACGGTGTTAATCGCTGTACCTGTGATCGTGCCGGTTGCCGAGCTACCAACAATGCCAAGGCTGCTTGCGGTCGTGCCGGTACCAACGTTTTCGACAATGAGATTAGTTGCCGTCCCGCCTGAATTGTCCGTCAACTGAAAACCGTCATCGGTATGCGTCGCAATCACGTTGACGCCTAGTGTGTTGTTGATCTTGTCGAGTACATCATTTACCTCAACTGCAGTACTCAGATCCACGAAGGCAGAATTGCCGGAACGATCCGTGATGCGGATCAAGCCACGCTGAACGCCTTCGCCACCGTTGAGATTTGCAAGCTGGGTTTTTGAATCCAGCCGCGCCAAGCCTGATTCAACGGTGAAAGTTGTATCGAGCCCGAGCGCTGTGGTGCTATCGGTAAAACCGCTGGTTACAGTTTGTTGCGACGCAACCAGCTGATTCACGACAAAACTGTAACTACCAGGAATAGCCGAGACGGAACTACTTGCGGTGAGAACCGATTCGTTAGATGAAGCAATCGTCGTCTGAGTGAAAGCAGTCGTGGTCGACAGCGAATCCGCGTTGCTTTTCACACCAAGCAACTGCGCATTGATTGCTTGAAACGCGGTCTTCTGTGAAGTCAGAACCGCATTGTTTCTTTCGATGCTCTGTTTGGGTCGGGATTCAATCGCGATCAACTGGTCAATAATCGCTTTTTGATCGATGCCGCTAATCAGCCCGACGCTGGAGGTAATCTGGCCCATGGTGGACCCCCTATCTCTGCCTACTGGCACACAAATATAAAACCGTGTCTCTTTTATCGACCCGAATCAGCCGCTGACTTGAAACCTGAAGTGCAAATTCACCCTGACGCATATATCGATAAGCAATTATATGTCAAATACTTGCAATCGAATGTCCGATAAGGACCGCCCCTTGCGGCTGGTCCGCATTCCCGAAAAATCCATACAAACCCCATCACATGAAACAGGAAGTCTCGCCGCCACTTTGCCGAAGATGATCATGGAGCATACCGAACGTTTTTTCACCTCATTACCCCCCCCCTCAAGGGTCACCGGTATGCCGCTTGCCAACATTCGATCCACCGTCAGAAATGCCAAGCGATACGCCGAAATCGCACATGTCCTATTACGGTATGGCTTCACCGATATCCTGACCATGACAGGACTCAGCCGCTTCCTTCACCACGACAGCATCACCGAAGACAAGAAGAAGAAAAAAGCAGAAAAACGTAGAAGAAAACATCCAAATCGGATGGAGCTCCCTCATGACGATATCCGCGATCTCGCGGAGCTTCCAAGACCGACCCGCCTCCGCCACGCACTTGAGGAACTGGGTCCAACGTTCATTAAGCTCGGCCAAATCCTCTCCACCCGTGGCGATCTCCTCGAAGATGAATGGATCAACGAACTAAAAAAACTCCAAGATGACTGCCCACCTTTCCCCTACGAAGAAGTCGACCGCATCCTGCAACACGAATTCCCAAACAAACTCGACGATCTTTTCTCATCAATTTCCGAAGAGCCACTTGCCGCCGCATCCATGGCACAAGTCCACAAAGCCACGCTTATCGACGGCACACCTGTCGTCATCAAAGTTCTCCGCCCTAAAATTCGCGAAACCATCGAAGCTGATATGAGCATCTTGGAACAGCTCGCACAAATGGCTGAGCGACACGATCTCACCTCAGGATTCAGCCCCACAGAAGTCATCAAAGAATTTTCCAGTGAACTCAAGAAAGAAGTTGATCTCACCACTGAAGCTCGCTCATGCGACCGCTTAAACGCAACCTTCAAAGACAACCCCAACATCAGCTTTCCCACCATCTACTGGCAAGCCACCACTCGCAACGTTGTCACGATGAGTGAAATCGTTGGCCTACGATTTTCTCAATACGAGCCCGGCAAGCTCCCTACCGATGAGCTGCACACCATCATGGGCCATTGCACTGATGCAGTTTTCCATATGTGTCTAGAAACAGGGTTCTTTCATGCCGACCCACATGCAGGCAATCTCTTTGCCCTTGATGACGGCAAAGTTTGTTTCATCGACTGTGGTATGACCGGACAGATTGATAATCGTACAACTGAAGACCTCGGTGATCTTGTCGGCGGCGTCCTCATGCAAAATGTCGATCGTGTCATACGCTCAGTATCTTCACTCACTGATGTAGATCCTGATATCGCGCAACAAAGAAAGTTTCGCAACGATGTTTCTGAATTCATATCACACTTCCGAACTAATACAGTTTCGCAACTCAACTTTGCGGCACTACTCGGCGAGTTCTTTGAACTCTTGCGCGAGTACCACATCCAATGCCCCAGCGACCTCGTCTTCCTCATCAAAGCACTTACCACAATCGAAGGTGTTGCTGAACAGCTTGATTCATCTTGGGATTTAGTTGGGCATGTTGAGCCGCATATCAAGAAACTCGTCCGCCGACGTTACACACCACGTGCCATCCGCGAACGGGTCATACGTGTCCTCACAAAATATGTTGATGTACTAGAAGAAGCACCTTCTGATCTACTCGGACTTCTTAACCATCTCCGTCACAATCAGATGACTGTTAATTTGGACCTAATCAAGCTTGATAAAATTGACAATACGGTTGAGCACGCATCCCGCAGCACTTCACAAGCACTCATCATCGCGGCACTGGTCATCAGTTCATCAATCCTGATTCTGTCTGATCGGATCGCCACAACGACAGGCTACCTTATTGCCCTCGGTGTGATCGGTTTTGTTATGGCTGGGACCATGAGTATGTGGCTTTTTCTGACAACCTATTTTCGCAAAAGAAAATAACAACCCTTTGCTATCTTGGTTAATAAAGTCTCACGAAAAACAAAAACAGAAGAGTCGGTTAACCTGATTTGCTCCTTGTTTTATGCACAATTTAAACGCTGTGAGGTGACATCTGTTTGGCACTCAGCATTATTCTATTTATAGCGACCTCTGATGATATTTAGATATCCTTTATCCGTTAAGTGCTTGCCAATCCAACACTGAAATCACACGAACACCGAAATTTTCCTGATGCGTATCAAATTTCCAATACAATCTTCCCTTTATTTGCACATTTGGACTTGCAAGATTCGCTCACAGATGAATAATGCGGTGCCAACAGGGCTTAATATTTCCAAGACGAAACTTAGCATTAAGCAATCACCCTACTCAGCCGTTATGAGTAGATCGATTCATCAAAACGGATCTCATGCAGGACGAAGCCAAGACATTCAAACAGCTTGATTCCGCACTCTTCGGCTCACTCATCCATGCAATCGAAGTTACAGCCCGAGCCATTGGTGCAAACATCGCGGCAGGTAAAATTTTTGATGTGCCGGGCGAACTACTCAGTAGCTATGTATCTCTGGTTGATATCACACTGCCAATCAATGCTGTAACTGAGCTTCAGACTTGGCCGGACGACAAAGAATCCATCTTCGAACATTTCTACAACCGTGATCTCCGTGACAATATCTTACATATGCAACGGGATATGGGTGTTCTCTTCGGTGAAAACAAACCATGCAATATGTTCGAGCATATTGAAAACCATCACAAAGTTGTCGATGTACTTTGCTTGAGTTGTACGCTCAATGAATCCACATGGGGCAAGCTTATTTTTATACGTTGCGGCGAAAGCGAACCCTTTGGCCAATCCCATATCGACACACTCAAACGATTCAAGCCTTCAATTGCACGGCTATTGCTGCTCGGACTCAAACGCGAAACCTTACCTCAACACGAGTCATACATGACCTCGTTCCCCAATCAAAACACCGCAGCAGAGCTACTGCTTAAACTCAGTAAGACCGAGCGCATTGTGTTTGATCACTTGCAAACCAATAAAACCGAACGTCAAGTAGCTGAGATTATGGATCGATCTCGCCATACAATCCACGTTTATGTTAAGAACATCTATCGCAAACTCGGTATCTCTTCACGTAAAGAATTACTTCAACTGTTTGATGGTGTTGCCGACCTCGAAGAAGAGGAAACTCTCACCGTCTAATTATCAATTAGTCACGACTTCAACCGTTAACTTTTTCCATTGCAGCCTGAAGATCCGACCAGACCTTCATGCGGTTTTCTTTCGTATATTGGCGTAACAGGTAAGCTGGATGAAACGTCGGCATTACTGGTATCTCCGGCTTCACCCCTTTGTATGCACACCACCGCCCGCGTAGTCGTGTGATTCCTTCACTAGTTTCCAACAATAACTTCGCTGCTGGCCCACCCAACGTGATGATCACCTTTGGCTGAATAATTGCAATTTGCCTTTGCAAATAATCGCGGCATGCTTCCACCTCAGTCACGATCGGCGTACGATTGTTCGGCGGCCGGCACTTTACCACATTCGCAATGTACACATCCTCCCGTTGCATTCCCATCGCGCTGATCTGCTTTTCAAGCAACTCACCTGATCGACCAACAAAAGGTCGCCCTTGCACATCCTCGTGATACCCCGGCCCCTCCCCCACAAACATAATCGCTGCTTCCGGGTTTCCCTCCCCAAACACCGCATGCATCCGTCCTTCATGCAATGGGCACTTTCGGCAATCTCGTACTTCCTCCTCATACATCGCTGACAGTTTTCCAACCTTCGCATCAAGAGCCAGCACAGGCAATTCAATCGGCTCAGTACGCGGCGCCGCCCCCGCAGCACCACCATTTGCTGAGGGAGTCATCGGTAACGAACTTGATCGCATCGTCACAGGGGTCGGCCTAGCCGGCGCTGAACTGATCTGTGAAGCACTAGTATTTGGTGCTATCGCCTGAGCCTTTTGATGACCCGTCTCCCCCATTTGTCCCATAACCTGCTGTGCCCTTCCACGGCTCCCCGCTGGTAGAACATGATCGGTCCCGCTACCAATTTCACACGGCACGGCATCAAGACCGAGCAATTTATCGGTAAGCACGTGTTGCCGGGCTACGCGGCTTGGATTTTGAGGGGGCATATCACTCATCTCTCTCAAGCATACACGGAAACGGACCCGCTCTCTAGCCGCCCCAGCCGGGTATGGTCCGAGAAAACCGCCAAAATTTATCCACCAATCCCTTTTAAATTGTTTTTACACAATTCACCCGCGATTCCCGATGAATTAGAAGCCCGGCAAAAGGAAACGCCGAACAGACCGACTGAAACGGAGCTTAATACACATGGCACAAACTTCTACCAACAAAACCGTACTCGGCCCTGACTGCCGCATCTCTGGTGAACTCTCACTCGATAACGATGCGGTCATTATGGGTCAATTCAAGGGCACACTCCGCGTCAGCGGAACGCTCGAACTCGCAGACTCTGCTGAAGTCGCTGGCACGATTATCGTCGGCAACCTTCGCCTTTCAGGTCGCGCAGAAGCAGACGTCATCGCTGAAGATGGCATCGAATTGCTTCCTGGTGCACAACTGATCGGGCAGATCTACACCAGCCGCCTAAATGTTGTCGAAGGCGCCGTCTTCCAAGGCGATGTTTGCGTGGGGCCAAAGGCTATGGAAGCCGCCGGCGAAGTCCTCGCACAGCAAAACATCTCCATGCCTGAGCCATCTGAAACTTATGAACAGACTGACGAAGAGATGATTGAAGAAGCCGAAGCAGCAGTTAAGCCAACCGTACCCGGCTCCGTCAACGCCATCCTTCAACGTCGTCGTTCAAAGGTGCTCTCTGCTCGCGGCGTGCAATAAATCAAACTGACGTCTAATCACCTAATAGACCATCTGCCCTGCACACAGAAGAAAATCTGTATGCAGGCGCGATGCTCTAGAGAGTAGCGGCTAAGCCTCTATGCCTATCAAACCGGCATTAGTTGCGTTTCATCCTCGAGGCCCAAAGCCTCAGGCCGTTCGCCCGGTCATGTGTCCGCATTGTGGCAACAACTTCGAGATCTCCAAACGCGCGATCTCTGTCCGTTGCCCCGCATGCACCAGACCGCTTCAGTTCTCCGACTTCACGCTCAATAGCCGCGTTGAAGGCGACGTCTCCACCATGGGACACATCGAACTGGATCATCAAGGCGAAATGAACGGTCGGCTTGTTTGTGGACAGCTTACAAGCGCAGGGAGCTTTGAGGGCAAAGCCCTCGTCTATGGACCGATCGCCCTTCAAGGCGCATCGCTGACCACTGGCGAGCTCGTTGCCAAAGCACTCTCAGTTACCACCGGCGCGACCTTTCGCGGCAAAGTCAACATTTGCCCTAAACCGAAGATCAGTCCTACACTCCGCAGACTTGCAAACCGCCCACTCCGCAAAACCCCAAAACGCATGACCTCCGCCACCACTTCAAATTTTCAACCTATTCACTAATTAGATCGTACGCAATCAATAAAAACCGCAGGGCATTTGCCCTGCGGTTTTTTGTCGCGCAAACAAGTGATCCCTCATTATTGCGACGCCCAAGCACCTTATATTTTCAGTGAATTAGTGTTCAAGCCCAGCAAACCCCAAATTTTTTCGCAGCCAATCGTCTTGCTTCAAAACAGAGCGGCGCTGGCCTTGCGCTCGCCGCTGCGCACGATCTTGCGCACGATCCAAAGACCGACTTCCCCGCCCCTTTAAGCCCACCATTCGTGCTAGCCTGCTCGCGCCATACCGCTTTAATAATTCGTCCTCATGCGAGGCAAATGAGATCGCGGTTCCCGGATCGCCTTGCCGCCCTGCGCGTCCGTACAGCTGTCGATCCACACGCCCAGATTCATTCCGCTCCGCAGATACCACATGCAACCCACCTATTGCTTTCACTTCATCGGTGAGTTTAATATCAGTCCCGCGCCCTGCCATATTTGTCGCAACTGTCACTCGCCCCATTCCGCCAGCTGCTTTCACAATCTCGGCTTCCTCACCGTGCTTTATTGCGTTCAAAACCTCGTGTTCTATCCCACGCTTAGACAACAGCTCACTTAGCCGCTCACTATCCTCAACACTTTTGGTTCCAGCCAACACCGGTCGCCCCGTCTGATGTACCCGCCCAATCTCATCCGCAACAGCTTCCCACCTCTTCTCACTACTCGCATACACCTGCTCCGGTAACTGTTCCCTCTGCAACGGCTTGTTCGTTGGAATCTTGACCGTTGGTAAACGATACATCTGCCACATCTCATGCCGCGCCTCCCAACCCGTCCCCGTCATCCCGCCAATCCGTGGATACATGCGGAAAAATCGCTGAAAACTGATCCTTGCCAGTGTTTCTTTCGCCCCTGTAATTGTCACGCCTTCCTTTGCTTCAACCGCTTGATGTAATCCCGCCCGCCAAGTTCTGTCGGCCATCAATCGACCGGTCGATTCATCGACAATCACGATCTTGTCGTCATCTATCACATACTGTTCGCCCTTACGGAACAGATGGGCTGCCGTAAGCGCCTGCGTAACCCATTCACCGCGCATCCGCGCACTCTGCCAAATACCCTTCAACCCTTCACACAAATGTTCAATATGCTCACGACCCTGATTGGTCAGCTCTACCTCTTGATGCCGTTCGTTCACCTTATAATCAATGCTTTCTTCCAATCGCAAGGCCATCTGCCGTGCTTCAAGAAATGCATCTGATTCCTGACCATTTGAACTATCTCCCGAAATAATTAATGGTGTCACACTTTCATCAATCAAAATTGAATCCGCTTCATCGATCACCGCCGCAGCTAAACCACGCATGACCAACTTATCTGCGCTGCCTCGCCGCCCAGAACGAACACGATCCAAAATCGCACCAGTTAAGCCTTTCACCTCACCCATCTGCAATTTGTCTCGCAGATAATCTGCGGCCACGTTTTGATGCGTTGCATACGTTACGTCACAGCCATACGCTCGAGTGCGATCTTGCGGTGACATCTCTTGCGTCACCGCACCGACCGTCAAGCCACAATATGCATACACCGCGCGCATATCTTCTGCATCACGACTCGCCAAATAATCATTCGATGTCATCACATGGACACCCTGTCCACGCCAACCTTCCAGCACCGCGGGCATCGTCGCCGTCAATGTCTTCCCTTCACCCGTCGCCATCTCTGCAAGGCAATGACGTGTGATTGCTAACGCACACGCTACCTGATTCTGGTAGTGTGCCATCCCCACAGCCCGCCGTGAAGCTTCACGTACAGCGGCCAGTGCTTCAAGTTGAAGCACCTCATCGTCTTTGTTACGTCGATATCTCTCACGGTAGTTTTCAAGCTTATTTTTAAGAGGTTTTTCACCCAAGCTCCTAAATCCATCTGAAATCTCCAGTACCTTTGTTGCCTTCTTCATCAATACCTGGGTTCGAGGATACCAATTCACAAGGCGAGCAACCCCAGCATCCCAGTATGCATCCATCCCCTGCAATAACTTCTTTGCTTCTTTATCCCCTTTAAGCGGCTGCCACTTCCGACACAACTCCCACGCAAGCTGATCTTTAACCCGTGGCATATCATCAACACGTGACAAACCGTTTTTATCCCCAAATATCACTCGCTCACCTTGATTCAATCGTGCTTCCATTACTTACCTTCTAATGTGCGTTTAGATCATCATTAAATCTGGAATCGACTCTGTACCAACTGCCGGAACGATCGCCATCCCTGCGTAAGAATCGTTTGCTTTGGCAATTCAAACCGCACCATCACTCTCTGCCCCGGATACAATCGAAAATCAGCCAACTCCTTTGGATTTATATGTACCTCAAAAAACACCTGCTCTGCCATCATTTCTTTACCATCCTCACCACCTTCTTTCATCATCACTTCACCACCCGCTTGTTGAGATAAAGCCTCGGCAGGTAAATCTCGCTGACCTGCCGAAATTACGCGTTCTATCGTGCCATCTAATCGCAAATCAGGTCGTCCCTGCACCATGATCTCAACTGACACATCTTCATCCCGCATACCATATAATCGTGGCCCTAAAAACTGATCCGCCGCCACTACAATCTTCATATCATCCAAAGACGCAACCTCCCCCAATTCTTCTCCCCGCTGCACATAGTGCCCCACAACTGAATCTTTGTTACCCACCATCCAGTTCCCCTTGATCGGAGATGTTACGCGTAAATTTTCAACATCTCGCCCTGCTCGTTCGATCTCTTGTTTGATCGCATCCAAGCGCTCTCGCATCGCCATTGATGTTGCCACATTGTCTTCTCGATGCTTTTGATACTCCGCCTGATACTCACGTTGCTGTGCTTCTAATCCCTGTAATTCAAGCTCCAAGTGCGCATTCCGCAGTTCAACCATCACCTGCCCTCCAGGCGTCACCGCAGCCCCACTTGGCAGCACGTTCTCAACATACCCCTCACTCTCCGCATACACCGTTGTAAATTCATCCGGCTCCACTATTCCTTGCGCGCGACTACGGTCGGGCATCGGCACTGCTCCCACAAGCACACCCGTCATCAAACCAAACCCTGCTGTGATACCGATCGCTCTTGATCGCTGTCGTGCTAATTCACCACTTGTGAATAAATAATGCATCCATTTGCTAAACGGCACAATCACCATCCCCACTAACGTACTCACACCCATGATCATCCCCAGAATAAACAGCTTGTCAGCAACAAAAAGAATAATCCCCAAAGAAATAAAGACACGGTAGATGGCCGACCCAATCGCATACACCAAGAGCCAACCATGCTCTGCCCGACTATGTGACGGGTCATATGCTTTCTTCACGCCATAAACATATTTCTTAATCACGTAATACAGATAGGACTTGCTCCGCTGCCCGAGGTTCGGCATCTCCGTCAGGTCACTTAAAATGTAATATCCGTCGAATCGAATCAACGGGTTTGCATTAAACAAAAATGTCGACACACTTGCGATGAAAATCATGTTGTATGCCAGCCCATGCGTCAATGTTCCTTGCGCGGTGTTCGCCCACACAATGGCTGCAATCGCCGCGACAGCTAACTCTAGATACATCCCCGCCGCACCAATAAACGCACGATGCCATTTGTTACGCAACGTCCATGAACTACTCGTATCCACATATGGCATTGGAATCAGTGCAACAAACATCACCCCAAATGTGTGTACCTCTCCTGCAATCCCTTCAACCCCACCACGATTCTCCTTCTGACCAAAGTATTTACACGCAAAACCATGTCCTGATTCGTGAATCAACTTGATCACGACCGTACATATATATAACCACACCAAGTTACTTGGTGATAGCACAGATGATGATTGCAGAAAGAACGAATCGCCCTGACTGATCACAGTAAACAAACCCACACCAATCAACACAAACCACATCACCATCCCCACCGGTCCAAATGCCCAACCAAACACCGGTGTCCATCGATTCAAAAAACGATCCGGATCCCACACCGGAATTTTTGAAAAAAGCAGGTTCATCATATATCCGCTCACCTCACGCCGTACACGCTCACGCTGTCGTTCAAACATCCCCGCAACGTCCGGCGTAATCTCTGCATCTAATAAATTACTCTGATATAACTGCCCTAATGTTTGAATCACTTCACCTTGTGTTGGGGCTTCATCCCCCAAATCACCGCAACACCGCTCCCATGCCGCATTCACATCTCGCTGCCCATCAAGCAATCCTACCAAGTGATAGCTTGGCTCATCCAAGCGGTAAAACTGATTATTCGCCGGATCACGAAGGATATGCCAAATCTGACCGCGATACTGCTGTCGTGTCGTTTGCACTACTGATCGCAACCGTGGTTTGAGTTCCGCTACACGGTACCAACTCTCACTGAATGTTGGCCTATCTACCGCCATCTTAACTCCTGAGTAATTCATCTAACCGTCAATTAGGCCATTTATCAAAACTTCTATATCCATAGCTTCATTCGCACCCAGTTCACCGCCCCGCGCGTCCACTTATTCACCATGCTAGTCGTTCCAACATCCACCTTTGCCAATCCTTGCATCCCCGGGCGCATCCATGCTGGCAAACCATCCAGCTTGACCCTTACCAGAAAAACATTCTGTCCCTGCCGTACTTGTGCAATCGGTTCAATTGATTCCACCACAAATCCGATATAGCGTCCCGGATTAGCAGCACTCGATAACTCACCACGTTGTCCCAACTCTACATCATTGATCCGATCCTCTGGCACATACAACTCCGCACGCAAACTATCAATTGGTGCAACCTCATACAGCACTTCTCCACGTTGTACCGCCCCACCTGTCCGTGGTTTCAAGTTTCCATCAATTACGATCCCCAACATTGGACTTCGCATTGCAGCATCTTCTATATCATCATCCACAATCCCGATTTCCGCTTGCTTCGCATCTGCTTTTGCCTGTGCGATATGAACATCCACGGTGTTTCCTTCCCTCCGAGCGATATCTGCTTCAATCCTGTTCTGCGCAAGTTCCGCCACAAGAGACGCACGACGCAATCGTAATTCACCTGTTGAGAGTGTCGCCAATACCTGTTGATCATCCGTCACAACATCGCCCGGTTCCGCATATACTTCTTCAACATATCCATCAAACGGAGCCGCAATCACTTGCCGTCGCACTGCATCAATCATGAACGGCGACTCAACCGTATCTGTCACCGGCCAGAAGAACAAAAATCCAAGTGCAATACTCAAACCAACCACTGCGACCTTAACCCACGTATGCGTCGGGCCAACAATTTTTTTACCGGCTTCTTTCGCGCTATCTGCCAACTTCGTACCGATCCACTTGTTCGCCTCTTTCAAATCATCTACACGTGGCGCAACTAAATTGCACAATAGCCGCAACCCCTCTAAACCCTGTTCATCAAGTGCCCGATCTATGGGCATCTCAACGGTCAACACTCCAATCACTTCCCCTTCCCGACGAAGAGGAAAACTATATACACATTCCGGCCCATAGCGATCGCTTAAACGTTTGGCCTGCCGTGCTATCACCGAACTCTCTGGTGAAGCTGGCCAGAACACCTCGATATCTTGATCGTAACTCTCTTCCATCACCCCCTCGAGATCATGGATTAGCTGCATTTTTCGACTGAAATGTTCCGTCTGATTCAGGGCCACCATTTTCACGTAGGCGCCTTGTTGCAAACCCAATGCCACACGATCCGCCCGCCAAACCGTTGCCACTTCATGGCACAATACCATAGCTGCCGACTTATACTTGCTATGCTCGTTAAAACGATCCAACACCTCCATAGCATGTGTGATGATCGTCATATCCTTGTTTTGCTTACGCATCTGATTACGTAAATCAAAACAGGTGTACGCGCTCTGTGTCAGCTTCAGACCATTTGCACGATCTCGTGCGACCGATTCATCGGCCACAGTTACATAGAACACCCCCATCACGCGATGAGCCTGCTCATAGATCAGTGGCAAATAAATCAGATACTCTTGCTTCCCAACTTCCTTCGAGCTTTTTTTCTGTGCACAGTATTTCTTTAAATATGCTTGCTTTGCATTCGACACCGGTGGTACACGTTTCAGTGCTCCGCTTAGCCAATCGGGCATTCCGGCTTTTCTTTCATGACTAGGCCTTGCCGCAAGTACTGACCAACTCCCCTGCTCAGCCCCCTGCTCGATAATCGCCCCTGCACTTGCTCGTGCGACCAAACACTGAACTGCCAACAGCTGTTTGATAAACTCTGGGAAATTACCTTCAAATCTCTCTAGCCGATCAATCCAAAGTGTCGTGTCAAAACTGAGCGCCTTGCCCCGATCACCGGTTCCACGATGCTGTTTCACCGTACCGCCGCGAGCCGCTTTTGTTTCCACATCTTTAACCAAAATGATCTCCCATAAATGCCAATATTCAATCCAACCGGAGAAGAGATAAAAGCCATCAGTTGATTTCTCAACTGATGGCCAAAGTATTGCGAATCTTTTACACGGTCACACCACGAAGCAATTGATCAGCTACCTGCAACACCAAGCTATCAGGATGATCCGTTTCACGCAGGTCGTTACTAAGTTCCCAGAACATCATGCCACCAAGATTGTATTCTTTGACATAATCAATCTTAGCCTGCATCGACCGTGCGTCTTCAATCGTGATGAACGTGCCACCTGCGATGTTCTTCGCATACACATAAGTTGCTTGCGCCGACTCATCATAGTAGAACTGGTACTCGTCCGGGTTGTTCTTCACAAGCTCATAAACATCACGATACTCATAATAGCCCTTCTCGATACCGCCCTGCGCAAGGCCTGATGCTGCCTGATGCAAACCATTGTTCACATCACTCACACCGCTCCAACCAAAGCCATACAGAGGAGCGCCAAGAGTAATCTTCTTCGAATCAACGCCTGCAGCCAAGAACTCTTGGATCGCATAGTCAGCGTTGTATCGCGAATCAAGATTGGTATTCGTATCAGAGTTGTATAACCCAGATAGGTGACCAGTTTGTGTTGCATCCCAGCGGCCATGGAAGTCGTACGTCAACATATTGTAGAAGTCGATAGACTCTGAAACTGCCTGCAAATCAACATGTGCAAACTTGTCATAACCCGCAGACACTGCCACCGACAACTCATAATCATTGCCGTCAATCTGTGACTGTGCATCCAGCTGCGCCCGTAGTTCTTCGATAAACAACGTAAAGTTTTCACGGTCGTTCGGGCTTTCGCTGTTGCCTTCAAGCCCGCCACCACCTGGGAATTCCCAGTCTATATCGATCCCATCAAAGCCATACTGCAACATAAATTGAACAGCATTCTCTGAAAGAATCTCACGGCCAGCCTCTGTCGACACCACATCAGAGAAGTGCGCGGACAGAGTCCAACCGCCCAAAGCAATCATCGTCTTCAGGTGTGGATTTTCTGCTTTCAACACATTCATCTGATTGTAGTTGCCGCGTACTTCCTGATCCCATGTATCGCCAGGGAAGGTCTTTTCGAGAGCTGCATAGCTATCGAATACCTCCACACCACCCTGCGCGTTCACGTCCGCAAACGCATAGATCAGGTGTGTCAAGTTGTCCGCAGGTACGTCCGCGATGTCATAGCCGCGCTGGTAGATCCCCCATTCTGGGAAATAGCCAACTACGCGGAATTCGTCGTCGTTCAATCCTTCCGGAGCTTCGCCGTTCTCGCCGATGATCACCACACCAGCACGAGCGATTGACAACTTCGCGTTTTCCGCGCCAAACAGCACGACATCAAACTGTTCATTGTACTCATCAATGTTGTCGCCAAGGATGCCGACCGCAATCGTCCCTTGCGTCTGGCCAGCTTCGATCGTCACAACGCCACTGGTCGCAACATAATCTTCACCCGCAACAGCGGTACGGTTTTGTGTGCGATATTCAATCGTCACCGCTTCATCTGAAGGTTCATCAATCGTCACCGTCACCATGACCTGCTTCTGCCCATCATGTGAGTCAGTTACGCTCACGCCTTCAATCGATGCGTTCGGCAAGGCCGCAATCGGATCGGTCACACCATCATCAACATCCGTGCCATCACCCGGCGTGCCGGTTCCAGGGGTTCCAGTGCCAGTATCTGGATTCGTTACCACCGCAGCCGTACCGTTGAACACAACGTCACTAATCTGCAGATTAGACGCATCACCGCTGCCGCCAAAACCAATTGTCACACTGCTACCAACGGCTAGCCCACCGTTCCAGTCAACATTGCTCACGCTATATCGACCTTCACCCAAACTTTCATACGTGCCGTTCCATAAACTATCGATGCTTATACCATCCGGCAGTGTGAACTCAACAGTCCACGCATCAATCGGGCCGTCCGTCGTATTCGTCACTGTCAGCGATGCATTAAAACCGCTGCCCCAGTTCGAATCGACACTGAGCGCCACCGCAGGATTCACATCCTCACCAACATCTGTGCCGCTATCGCTGCCATCATCAGTACCGGTATCCGTACCATCGTCCGGCGTGCCCGTGCCCGGATCAACAACGCCATCGTCACCAGTTCCTGTACCCGGATCGACAACATCGCCGCCGTCATCACCGTCACCTGTATCCGTACCATCATCTGGAACTGGTTGGATCACGACATCACCATCACCCGGCACATCCGTACCATCATCCGGTGTCCCACCATCACCAGTCCCGGTATCGCCGCCAGGATCAATTCCTGTATCCGTATCAGGATCGGTCACACCCGTATCACCATCCTCGCCTGGCGTACCGGTTCCCGGAGTTCCTGGAGTCGGTGTCACAACCGGTGCGACAGCCAAACCATTGAATACTACATCACTCACTTCAATACCATCACCCGCAACACCCGCGCCTACAAAGCCTAATGTTGCTGAAGCGCCGGCTTCCAACGTGCCATTCCAACTTGTATTACTCACGCTAAAGCGGCCATCACCAAGATCGGACACTTCGCCATTCCACAAGCTGCTGATACCAATCCCGTCTGGCAACGTAAATTCAATTGTCCAATCGCTCACCGCACCTTCTGTTGGATTAGTTACAGTCAATGTTGCAGTGAAACCGTTACTCCAAGCCGAATCGATACTGATGTCAATTGCAGGATTAGACGCTACCACATCTGTGCCGTCATCCGGCGTACCGGTATCATCGTCACCTGTGTCACCGCCATCGCCCGTTCCTGGGTCGACCACCACGCCGCCATCATCCGGCGTCTCATCAGTTGGCGTACCTGTATCACTACCATCATCACCACTTCCGGTATCATCGCCCGGATCAACAACCACACCACCATCACCAGGACCCGGCACGACATCGCCACCAGTTTCGCTTAAATCAACCGGATTTTCATAGTATTCCTGCACCTTCGAGATGAACCAGTAACCATCCGTTGGCGGGTCACCCACACCATCGGTACTGATCCCCACGCCAGCGCCGAACAAGATCTGTGTTACACCTGCATCGCGCGCCTTCTCGAACGCACCAGCCCATGTGATCTGATCACCATCAACTGTCACGCCGCCGCTACCATCAGCATCGCTACCAAAATAATCCACGCGACGCTGATCACCGGTAAATGTATCACCAAAGAAGTATGTTCCAGCTGAATCCTCATAACGTGCCGTCGTATTTGGCAAGTCTGCAAATTGATCGCCCGTATATGGACTCACAGATTGACTTCCGTTGATATGACCCACAGGAATCTGCCACAACGTCACTGGGCGTTCCGTGGTTTCATGCAATGTCTTAGTAAACAGAAGGTAGTTATCCCAGTGATCCTGATTCCAGAACCACGTACCACTTTCAGGGTCCGCCGCCGCACCACTCTGATAACCTACCGCATCCAAACCATATTTATCAATAGAGACAAAATTGGCACCATAACTTGTTACACCTGCGTTGATGTAGTAATCCGCAATCTCACGCGCTTCGTTCACGATCGCCTCGCGGCCAGCTTCAATGCCAAGGCTATCGGTAATGCGGATCAAACCTGTCGAAGGAATCCCCACCGTAATACCCGGCGAGGCCCATAGATTAAACTGCCAACCAAAATCAACATTCGCATCCGCATTGCTGATCGAATAGTTAATCGCCTGAATCAATCCCTGAACGGTATTGTCGAAATCAGGATCAACACCACGTTCAAGCAAGCCTGCCGCATACGCCTGATCTGTATACGCAAATACTTGATCCGCGGGCACTTGGCCAAGCTGCATCAAATACCCGATAAAGTCCGGTTCTAGAATAAACTCGACCTTCTCATCTCCCGCAATTTCTTCAATCGTATCCAGAGCATACGCCAAATCTTCAAAGTACCCGCGCATGTACTCTTCACTATTTAGATGCTCATTATTCGTGTAATAGCTCTCTCCGCCATCTGGAATGTTGTAATACACAAACTGCGGCGTGAACCCAAGCTTCAAACTCTCACGCAGATAACTCTGCAATCGCTGGCCATCCTGCCAGCTTCGCCAACCATTCTCTGGCCCACCATTCAAATAGATATAACGCGAGTCCACACGCTTATTCGTCCCATCATCGCCATCTCCGAAATCTTGCCAGAACCCGATATCCGCAGCGCTATCTTCACTCACACTACCAACCGCCAAATAATCGGGTCGCCCCGGTACTTCGCCTTCTGGCGTCAACACACGTACACCAATAAAACGTTCTTCACCCGTCTCAGAATTCAAAATCCGAATAGAAGCGCGCCCAGCCGCAAGCCCTGTTACTTCTAATTCACCATTGGCATTTACATTCACATCAGCTACGCCATTGTTGTTTGTGAAAACCTCAAACGATTCGTTTTCACTAGACAAATCATCGAGCGAAAATGCCGTTGTCCCCTGCTCTACCGTTAGCTGTAAAGCCTGATCCCCCGCGTCAACCTCATCAATCACGATCAAGCTCGCACCATTCGTCGACTTCGCCGAAGTCGCGCTGATACTGCTGCCTTCATCATTGATCAAACGCACTTGATATTCATACGTACCATAGTCGTGGCCAGAGATATCAATCGATCCTGTTTGCGTCGCACCTAGTGTATCGAAGTCACCGCTTGCGATAACCTCTCCGTTCTCCAACAGCTCCCAACTCGTCGCTGCCGCACCACTATATTTAGCAAAGTTCACCGTAAATTCGCCATCACTCGGCTTCGCATCCAGAATATTCACTGAAGCAACTGATGGTGCACCTGTCCCTGTGGTTTCGCCCGTCCCGGTGCCCGGTGTCACAGTACCACCACCTGGCGTACCAGCATCAGGCGCAGCTGCACTGGTCGTCACGTCTGTGATCGTCGCGCCACTACCGTCATATGCGCTACCACTGGTAAAACCAATTTCTACACTCTCACCCGGCTGAAGTGCCGCAGCCCATGATGGACTCGAAATCGCGAATCGTCCTTCACCCAAGTTCTCAAACTGCGCATTCCACGCACTACCAATATTGTGCGAACTCTCAAATTCCACACGCCAACTCCCCCACGCCTCCTGACTATTGTTCGTGAGTGTAAGCGATCCCGTAAAACCGCTTTCCCATTGATCCGTTGCACCAAGCGTCAGGTCTGCATTTTGCTCAACACTTTCAGCTGCTGCTTCAATCGCGGCAGAGACAACGTCCTCCTGCACAGCAGCTTCATCTCCTAACGGACTCGCACTCATCATCAGCCGCTGCTCTAAAGTTTCCAAACCCTTAGGAGCTTGTTCTTTCTTTCGATTTCGTTTAGAACGTTTCGACTTAGATACTGCCTTTGATTTTTTGTCTTCATTTCCACCGTTTGAACCGCGACTAACCATGCCAAACTCCTGATTACTTTCAAGGTTAACTTTAATGTGTGTGTTAATCATGCCCGCAAGCTTGCGCAACATATATTAAAATTGAAGCAATGAAATCCACCATGAATTTCACAACAACACTTCAATGTTGGCAGCTGCTCACAGTTTGAATTTACAAAATCCAATCAACGCATCCGACACTCGGGCGATGCTGACCATCATCCACCTCGGTTACCTGTAAACAAAACTTGCCAACATATTGATGGCTTACACCTGACCACAAATCAATGCATCACCGATTTCATTTTGACCCTGCATACAAACAGTTCTTCCGAACGGCTGCAACTGGACACGCATACATCACGCAAACACCTGTAAAACAAGTGCTTGAAGTCCATTACCGATCACATGCCGTACTTATTCCCATGGGGAAACATCTAACAAATGCCTCACCCATATCAAAGCATGTTCTCGTGACTTTTCTACGTGTCACAGCTACAACAATACCCTTCATGCTGCACCAGAGATGCATCACCGCACACCTAAAACTCATGCGTAATGACGGTTTACATGCATCCCTACCACAACATACGATGCATTCATCGCAGCCATAGCAGAATCAAACAAGATGTGTATAAAAAATCGATCAATCACATGTAGCCGGATAAACAACACCGTGAAGAATGATTCATATCAATAATAGTGTTGCGTGGATGAACTTGCGTAACTGGGTTACACCCCTGATCCAACCAGCTTTCATGTACACACAAAAATAGGTTTTGATTAGATAATTGCAAGCCTATTTTCCAACTCCGCAAGATAAAGCGACGACTTTTAAATCAACCTGCAAGAAGATACTGAAAACATTCGTCATCCGCTGATACTAAGTACATTGCCTGTCATGATTTTTCATAAATACACTTGCCTATGCATCACTATCACGAAATGATAATGAGTAAAGATATTCACAATGTGCAATTAATATCCTCTATCAGACTAACGCACATGCAACATGATTAAACCCTCAGGTACCCATATGAATCACATTCTCAACACAAGAAAATCTTTTTGTACGGTATTGCTCGCAACTTGCATCATATTCTTCTCACTGTCATCCTCAGCCTTTAGCCAAAATAACGATGGCACCAATACACAAACAAAGATCGATCTTACGAAGCACGAGGGCGTCGTCATCCCTTCCCAACAAGTTCAGCTCATTGCCCCATTCCCGGGTATCCTTCAAGAGATCAACGTAAAAGAAGGAGATCGCGTCACGCAAGGTGAAAAACTTGCCAACATGGACGACCGCATTCAAATCTATACCGTGTCATTGGCACAACAGCAGGCAGAATCTGACGCTGCCATCAATCGTGCGCAAGCCGCACTCGACGAAGCACAACTCGTTCATGACCAAACCCTCCAAATGGTCGACCGTCACGCTGCTTCACAATTTGAAGCCCAAAGAGCTGCCGTCCTGCTCTCCCAAGCCAAAGCCGACCTCCAACTCGCAAGAGAAAACAAAGCGCAGATGCAAACCAACCTTCAACTCGAATCGCAGCGTCTTGCACAACATCGCATCGAAGCACCATTCACAGGACAGATCATTCGCATCAGTACGGAACCAGGCTCATCCATTAACGACGAAGATCCCATCCTCTCCATGGCCTCCCTCTCTCCGCTCGAAGTCAATCTCTATCTCCCCATCGCTCTGTTCGGCCAACTCCAGCAAGGCCAAACCTATGCACTCCACGCTCAATCACCCATCAATAAATCCCTTCCCGCAACACTTATTTACATCGATCCAATCATCGATTCTGCTTCCGAAACCTTCCGCACTGTCTGGACCATTCAAAATCCAGACTACACTCTCCCCGCTGGCTTCACCGTCACACTCGCCGACATCGCCCCATCATCCACATCCTCCGCAGATTCCTCAGCTGCTAAGTAACCTGAATACAGCCTTTCTTGTACAATAATCACACCTCGGCCGCACACCGTGATGCGCCGAGGATCTATACGCAATAAGCACAACGCAATCAGCTAATGAACAATCACAACCCCACCACCAACGATCATATTGCCGCATCCATCACTGACAGTGCGAGCCTAATCTCACAACTCCATAGCCTTATCCCAGACATCAAAGCCGTCTGCGATACTATCGTTTCCGCACTACAGAACGGTAACAAGATCCTCACCGCAGGACACGGTGGCTCTGCAGCAGAAGCATTACATATGTCCGAAGAATTTGTCGGCCGCTTCATGCACGATCGCCAGACACTCCCCGCTATCTGTCTCGTCTCCGACGGACCACTGCTCACATGTATCGCCAACGACTACGGCTTCGAAGCACTCTTCCCACGACAACTCCAAGCACACGGACAATCCGGCGACGTCCTAGTCATCTTCACAACCTCCGGCAACGGCAAAGGTTTTGAAGCTTGCCTCGACCATGCTGAACAACATGGCATCCTCACTGTTGTGATCTCTGGCAAGACAGGCGGCGCACTCAAAGACCGGCCCACACACCAACTCATCATGCCCTCCAGCGCTACTGCCCGCATCCAGGAGGCACATCAACTGATCATGCACATCATTCTTGAAGCCGTCGAACGAGCTTACATGCCAGATGCAGAAGTTTAATCTTAATCATTAAAAGCACACACATAACGCCTCAAAAATTCATACAAGCATATGAATCCACAGTAAACAACCACGAACTCAAGCAAACACTGAATATGATTGATGAACACGCGGTTTATTGGTTTAGTGACGGCAGTAGCCATGTGAACAAAAATGAAATCGAGAACGCAATCCGCCGTAACTTTGAGATCATTAAAAATGAAACCTACAGCATCAACGATCTCAAATGGCTCACAATCTCTGAAAATATAGCTGCCTGTATTTATCGCTTTCGCTGGACAGGCACCATCAACAACAAGCCAGCTTCTGGATCTGGCCGAGGCACCAGTATTCTTACCCATAAAAACGGCACGTGGCTGGTAATCCACGAACACCTCAGCAAAGAAGCCGCCCCACTTCGTAATAACAACATTAACTTTCAGCCAACATCATCCAATGTGACTAGAACGTAATCTCAGACCAATTTAGCTTCACCCCCTCCTGCACCAACCTTTCTCGAATCTCCTCAACTACGCCTCTGTTTCCATAAATCCCCTGCATACTCTCACCCCGCGCGATGCACTCATCCGCTAACACACCTGCCACCTCACCCACATTCCACTCGATCGGATGCTCACGTGCACAACCATTACTCAAATGCGTCGTCCCAAAATTCTTGCATGCTGGCAATAAATTCTTCAGTCGCACCGGCACCAAGCTCCCCATCGGAATCTCGTACGGATACGTCGGCACATAACACGAGGTATCTCCACCTGTCGATGGATGCAGATCTAGATGATAATGCCCCTGCCCAACCGAATCCCAGAACCGCGCTGCGTGCCCCCCGTAACCCTTTGCATCACAGATCGCCTGACTCAAATGATTTTCCGTCAGCGTAAACATCGCCTTAATCCGTCGGCTCTCACGAATGTAAATACTCTTTGCAAAGCCATCCGCCGTCCCAAGTACATCTCCACGCATTCGCAATCCCGGATACCCCACACCACCATCAAGCCGAGGCCCTTCTGTCTGCATCCAGTAAAACCAGCACAAACTCAGCTCCTTAGCCTTCTGTCTGTGCATCGCCGCATCCTCGACCTCATACACATTCCCTCCGTAATAATCATTCTGCGTCCAGTTCACCATTGTGATCCCCGGCAAAAGTGAATCTCTCCCACCACATCCCCCCGCCCATGACAGATCACCTCTAAACAACTTTGGATCAAATATCTGACGATAGCCCCACCACGAACAAACTTCACTACGCCCCTCTCCCTCACGTGGCCATTCTAAGCGCATATTAGATCGATCTGCATCAATATCCCCTTCTACACAATCCTGCCACTGAAACACCTTCCCATGCCAGTCAGGATTGTGCGTATACCGCGCCTGCCGCCAAACCTCATAACCCTCCGGCTTATCAATCACACAATCCCCCTCAACATGATCCATCGCAAAACACCATGTCACTCCTTGCATGTTCAAGGGCTGCATCTCAGCTGGCGCACTCGGCTCGTTATGTTCATCCTGAGATTCAAACCCCGTCGCATACTCGCATCCTACCAGCGGCAACAACTCCCCCACCTCCGTTGCATCAAGCACAACTTTCCCACAAATCACATATTCTTCCCCATCTTTCTCACGCACCGTCACACTCTTCACTTCATCTCCCACAACCTCTGCACTCACCGCCTTCACCTCATACATCACCTTAAGTAAATCACGTTGCTCAAACGGCAAGAGCATCCCGCGAATCACATCAAACCCAACCCCCGGCAAATGACACAGGTAACTCACCCATCCGCCACCCGGATTGAAATGCAAATCCTTCTTCACTTCATCACGCAAAGGAAACCATGTGCGATAATAATCGCGCACAGCATCACGATATTTGTGATATCGCCGCGTCCCATACTGCCGGCTTTCAATGTACTTACTCTCATCCGGCGGCACCGCCTGTGCCGTCATCTGTCCACCCACCCAATCTGTTTCTTCAGTCATTACCACCTTCCGCCCCGCTTCGCATGCTGCGATCGCAGCAGCAACACCACCCAAACCTCCGCCCACAATCAAAACGTCACACTTAACCTCTCGCATCGCTTCGCCTTTCGTGAATCAAAACCATGCCGCAGCGCACCGCACTACCCAGCGCCGCGACGCAAGCAACAGACCCACTGCAAAGCTTCGTCACCTCTCATCCGACATTCTAACACACGCAGCAGTCTCACTTTCCTTCCCTAGAGTCCATGCTGCAGCACACCCCAAACCTTCAAACTGCTGCGCACCATATTTCTCTTATGTCATTCAAGACAATGACTTATACTTGCCGGACTAAACAGAGGAAAAAAAGCTTTTTTTATCTTATAATGTAGTCTGGCGAGATACCATTCTTATCTTGCCACCACAGGCCTGGTTGAGGCCGCACCCTCGCTCCGCTCGCCACGGTGCTTATCCCCGCGGCCCGCCAGCCATAACTCCCCCGCTCAACCATGCCGACAGCGCTGAAGCGGAACTTCAGCACACAGTGCTGCGTAAGACTCACCACCTTGCTCAGCGGTATAGCTCGGCATCAAAAGGACTGATGAACAATGACCACTCCAAAAATGATGACACTCGATGGCAATGAAGCAGTCGCTTCCGTCGCACACCGCCTCTCTGAAACTGCCGTCATCTACCCCATCACACCTTCCTCTCCCATGGGCGAGTTTGTAGAAGGATGGGCGGCACAACAAAAAACCAATCTTTGGGGCAACGTCCCCGATGTCATTGAAATGCAATCCGAAGGCGGTGCGATCGGCGCAGTTCACGGAGCACTCCAGGCTGGCTCACTTGCGACAACCTTCACCGCCTCGCAAGGCCTTCTCCTAATGATCCCCAACATGTACAAAATCGCGGGCGAGATGCTGCCCTTCGTCATGCACGTCGCCGCACGTACACTCGCCACACACGCACTCTCTATCTTCGGCGATCACTCCGATGTCATGGCCTGCCGACAAACAGGCTTCATCATGCTCTCCTCAAACTCCGTTCAAGAAGCACATGACCTCGCCGCCATCTCTCATGCCGCAACCTTCAATGCCAAACTCCCCATCCTCCACTTCATGGACGGGTTTCGCACTTCACACGAAGTACAAAAAATAGAACTACTCACTGACGAACAACTCAGCGCGATCATCGATGAAGATGCCATCGCAAAATTCCGCGCTTCCTCACTCACACCAGATCACCCCGCCATACGTGGCACCGCGCAAAACCCAGACGTCTTCTTCCAGGCCCGCGAAGCAATCAATCCTTACTACGATCAAGCTCCCGGCATCGTCCAGGACATGATGGACAAATTCGCCGAAGTCACCGGCCGCCAATACAAGCTCTACGAATACGAAGGCGCTGAAGATGCAGATCGCGTCGTCATCATCATGGGTAGCGGCGCCGAAACCGTCGCACAAACCGTCGAACACCTAAACGACAACGGCGAAAAAGTCGGCGTCCTCAAAATCCGACTCTACCGCCCGTTCCCAATCTCAGACTTCGTAAGCGCACTTCCCAAAACCGTCAAAGCACTCTCCGTCCTCGATCGTACCAAAGAGCCCGGCGCTACCGGCGAGCCGCTCTATCAAGACGTCATCACCGCACTCCGCGAAGCAAAAGACACCGGCCTCACAGAACTCGATCCTGTCATCGTCGGTGGTCGCTACGGCCTCTCCTCCAAAGAATTTACCCCCGCCATGGTCAAAGGCGTCTTTGAAGACCTCACTGAAAACCTGCCCAAGAATCACTTCACTGTCGGCATCCTTGATGACATCTCAAAAACGTCCCTTAAATGGGACAACGAAATGTCCATCGAAAAAGACAACGTCTTCCGCGCTGTCTTCTACGGCCTCGGTGCAGACGGAACAGTCGGCGCAAACAAAAACACCATCAAAATCATCGGCGAAGAAACCGACAACTACGCCCAAGGCTATTTCGTCTACGACTCCAAAAAGTCCGGCGCCATGACCATCTCCCACCTCCGCTTCGGCCCCGATCTCATCCGCGCCCCATACCTCATCAACGACGCCGACTTCGTCGCATGCCACCAGTTCATGTTCACCGAGTCGTTCGATGTTCTCCAACTCGCCAAACCAAACTCGATCTTTCTCCTAAACTCGCCCTTCCCTGCTGATGAAGTCTGGTCACGTTTGCCGGAAGAAATTCAGCAAACCATCATCGACAAGAAGATCAAAGTCTTCACCATTGATGCGGAAAAAGTCGCACAAGCCACCGGCATGGGGCGCCGCATCAACACCATCATGCAGACCTGCTTCTTCGCCATCTCCGGCATCCTACCCAAAGACGAAGCCATCGCCAAGATCAAACACGCCATCGAAAAAACCTACGCCTCCAAAGGCCAAAACATCGTCGAGCAGAACTTCAAAGCCGTCGATTCTTCTGTCGACAATCTCCACGAAGTTGTAATCCCCGAAGCGCCAACCGCAGACTTCAAACGCCCCGAAGTTGTTCCCTCTGAAGCGCCCGACTTTGTTCAAAAAGTCACCGCTGAAATCATGGCAGGTCGCGGCGATCTGCTCCCCGTCTCCGCCTTCCCCGTCAACGGCACATGGCCCATGGACACATGCCAATGGGAAAAACGTGGCATCGCCACCGAAATCCCCGTCTGGGACGATGACATCTGTATCCAGTGCAACAAGTGCGCACTGGTCTGCCCCCACGCAGCCATCCGCGCCAAGGCCGTCGATGAATCGACACTCACCGATTCACCCGACACCTTCAAGTCCATGGACTACAAAGCCAAAGACCTCAAAGGTCTCAAGTACACATTGCAGGTCGCACCCGATGACTGCACCGGCTGCAATCTCTGTGTCATGGTCTGCCCATCTAAATCCAAAACCGAGCCCGGTAAGAAAGCACTCAACATGGATGTGCGCCTGCCACTGCTCGAAGAAGAACGCAAGAACTGGGACTTCTTCATGAACCTCCCGGAAACACCACGCGAAAAAATCGTCCGACTCGACGCCAAGGGCTCGCAGTTCCTCGAACCAATGTTCGAATTCTCCGGCGCTTGCTCAGGCTGCGGCGAAACACCATACGTCAAACTCCTCACACAACTCTTCGGCGACCGCATGATGATCGCCAACGCAACAGGCTGCTCCTCCATCTACGGCGGTAACCTCCCAACAACACCATACACATGCAACGCTGAAGGCCGCGGGCCCGCATGGTCTAACTCACTCTTCGAAGACAACGCCGAATACGGCTTCGGCATGCGACTCTCCATGGATTCACAACGTGACGCCGCTGTCTTCCTCGTTAAACAACTCGAAAACGAAATCGGCACCACACTGGTCACCGAGATCCTCGACAACGTCAAATGCAAAGACGAAGTTGAAATCGCTGCACAGCGTGGCCGCATCGAAACACTCAAGATGCAACTCGCCGATTCCAACAAACCCGAAGCCAAACGTCTGCTCACACTCGCTGACGCGCTCGCCCACAAATCCGTCTGGATCGTTGGCGGAGACGGCTGGGCATACGACATCGGCTATGGCGGACTCGACCATGTTCTCGCAAACACACGCGACATTAACATCATCGTCCTCGACACCGAAGTCTACTCAAACACCGGCGGACAGGCCTCCAAAGCAACACCGCTCGGCGCTGCCGCCAAGTTCGCAACCTCCGGCAAGCTCGTCTCCAAGAAAGATCTTGGCCTCATGGCCATGTCCTACGGTCACGTCTATGTTGCCTCCGTTGCCCTCGGTGCCAAGGACAACCAAGTCGTACAAGCAATGAAGGAAGCCGAAGCATACGACGGCCCATCCATCATCATCGCCTACTCACACTGCATCGCGCACGGTTACGATCTCAAGAACGGCCTCGACCACCAAAAACTCGCCGTCGATGCAGGCATTTGGCCGCTCTACCGTTATGATCCAGACCTCGCCCTCCAAGGCAAACCGCGTCTGCAACTCGACTCCAAAGTCTTCAAGGGTTCCGTCAGCGAATACATGGCCGGCGAAAACCGTTTCCGTCAGGTCAAGAAAGCCTACCCGGAAATCTATGATGATTTCGTCATCGAAGCCGAACGCCAAGCCCGCGAACGCATCGAAGTCTACAAACAGCTTTCACAAATCGTCGCAACCCAAGGCGATCCCGAAGAGAAAGCCCCTGCGAAACCAGCAGATACCGCTAAATAAAACCTTCTAACACATGGTTACATAACCTAAACACATAAGCCCACGCACCCCGCGTGGGCTTTTAGTATCGATCCCCACTACCCTTAACGTATGATAACTTGTTGATGTATAAACAATTAATCAACTATCAACGATGTATATGCCATTTTATCACGACTGTATATTCCACTACAATATTCTTGCCAATCATGTCAGGTCAAATATCTAGCGCATCAGCAAAGCACAAAATTAAGTACTCTTCAATAAACATATAGGCTCAATTTACGAAACACGTTGCAAGATATCTCGAACAGATAACTACTGGGGACAATACTGTCTTTCGTGGTCATGCTAATGAAGAATGGAAGCCTACCCCCTCTATTGGAAAAGAGTATATAGAGCCTTAGAAAGAAGCCAGAAAGATCGAATCTAAATCTCTTGAAGATTTTAAGGGAATATTAAAACCTTTTTTAGGTAACTCAAACTGGAACTGTTTCGATCAACACTAACTTTTTCGCCAATCCATCTCATCCAATCGATTCTCATCGGCCTCACCTTCCAAATAACTATGCTCAACAAGGAACGCATCAAGTGCCAACATGGTTTCCTTAAACACCTTAAATGTCCCTCTGCCATAATTAAAAAAACCATGCCCCCTATTTGGCCACGTCTGCAATCTTACATCATTCCCTAATGCCTTCGCCTCTCCAATATATTCGTTTGCCCACCCCAAGAGCATCACATCCTTCTCACCAAACATCATCAAAGTTGTCGGCAACCCCTCACGCACATGATGGTAGGGCGACAAATCCTCAACCTCAGGCGTCCCCATCCTCTCTCTGAGCATCTCACGATCAAAATCAAATTGCTGCTCACCCACCGGTAAAAGCGACATCACCGGGTTATATAAAACAAGTAAATCTGCCAAACACTTTCTTACTTCACCCGCACCCGAATCATAGCCGCGTTCATATCCAACATCACCAAAGATTGCACACGCGGCCGCAAGATGTCCACCTGCCGAACCGCCACTCGCCGCTAGTCTCTGTTCATCCAAACCAAGCATATCTGCATGCGTTCTTACCCATCGCATCGCCGCATTCGCATCCTCGACACATTTCACTGCCGCCACTCCATGACGCTTTTTCACACGATAATCTGCCGTGATCGCAACCATCCCGCGTGATGCAAGATACTCGCACTGTTTCCAAAACTGGCCCGGCGAACCACTCTTCCAACCACCGCCAAAGAAGAACACAATCCCCGCACGTTTCTCCTCTTTTTCTACTCCCTCAGGCCGAAACACATATAGCTTCAACTCTACATCGTCAACTTCACGATAGGTATGCACCTCGCTCACCTTCGTCATATCAATTGGCGGATATCGAAACACATCTAACTTCGCCTTTTCCTTTGGCTTCACTGGAGCCTCAGCGGCTTCCGAAATACTCAAACACAACATAGCCACTGATCCAACAAAAATGAAACACGCTATCCAATAACGATGGTGACGACTCATGAACATATAAACCTCCACTTAGCAAAAGATAAGATAAAGCTAATCTGCCCACCTGCATATGTAAATAAAAAAGCTGCAACCGAACTGGCCACAGCTTATTATACTTCGACTCTTTTGCCTTTAGTTCTTCTTTTTCTTCTTCGGCTCGCTCTCTTTCTTCTTTTCAGCCTTCCCGCCATCTTTCTTCTTATCCTTACCCTCGCTCTTCGGCTCAGATGCTTTCTTCTTCGCATCTTTCTCAGCCTTCTCGCCCTTGGCATAACTATCTGAACGGTAATCCGTTTCGTAAAAACCACCACCCTTGAAGATCACTCCTGCCCCAGCACCAATCAAGCGGCGCAGCTTCATCTTCCCGCACTCAGGGCATTTCTTCAGTGGCTTCGCACTCATCATCTGAAATTCTTCAAATACATGCTTACAAATATCACACTGATAATCATACGTTGGCATACTTAAATACCTCTCCTAGCCATCATCTCAATCATCCAACCACAAATATACCTGTAACTATTCTGCAACAATCACACCCGCAGGGCGAATCGTTTTCTCGCCAAGCATATAGCCCGGCTGGAACTGCTGCACCACATGATTGCTCTCCACCTCTTCACTCGCCTGCCGCATCATCGCCGCATGTCTGTTCGGATCAAACGCTTCACCAACTTCAGCTTCAATCCGCTCCACACCATACTTACCCAGTGCCCGAAGTAATTCATCCTTCACGATCTGCACGCCGTTCTTGAAATCATCTGCGGAGACGGTTTTCGTATCAACCTCCATCGCACGATCAAAATGATCCAGCACCATCACCAGCTCGCGCGCCATGCTCATCACTTGTTGTTCCTTGGTTGTCACAACATTCTGTTCCGCACGCCGCACATAATTCTGATAATCCGCCGCGATCCGCAGGTACTTCTCGTTCAGCTCTGCGAGTTCCGCCCTAAGCGCCGATTCAGCATCGATCGGTCCTTCTGCTTCACCAGCATCCCCTTCGCCTGACGTTTCATCCCCACCACCCACATCATCCATCGGATCGCCCGTCTCACCCAGCACATCGTCAGGATATTCCACGTCCTCGATTTCATGACGCTCACCTTCCATCCCGCCTTGCCCATTCTCTTGATTATGCTTTTTACTCATAACAGCCTCTTATCATCATCAGCATGCAGCTGCATCAATCTATTTCATACGCGTCTAACCACCAGTTAGTCACGCACCCAAATATTCTTTCATCTTGTCCCAAAAACCTTTGCTATGCGGCAACACATCATGGTCTTCCGTCTCCGCATATGCTCTTAATAGCTCTTCCTGTTTGTCCGACAATTTCTTCGGCACTTCCAACAAAAGTACCACCAACAAATCGCCGCGCCGCCCACTCCGTAGGTCCGGCAACCCCATCCCATGAACCTTCACCACATCCCCATGCTGCGAACCCTTTTTGATCTCAACCTCAACCTCTCCCTCAAGTGTCGCGGCATCGACCTTCGCCCCAAGCGCCGCCTGCGCAAAACTGATCGGCATCTTCAACACTAAATCATCATCATCCCGCGCAAAAAGCTCGTGTCCCTTCACACGGATCACCACATGCAGATCACCCCGCGGCCCGCCATTGCTGCCCGGCTCCCCTTCCCCCGATAACCGCACTGCTTGCCCGTCATGCACCCCAGCCGGAATCTTCACGCCAACCTTTCGATCCTTCAAAACGCGGCCTTTTCCGCTGCAATCCCCGCACTTATCCTTCACCACCTTCCCCTGCCCCTGACACGCCGGACAAGTTGTCACCACCTGAAACATCCCGCCCAAGCCGCTCTGCTTCACCTGCCCTACACCCCCGCACGTCACACAACTCACCGGTTCGCTACCCGGCTTCGCTCCACTCCCACTGCACGTCTCGCAGTTATCCTGCCGTGTGAACTCAATCTCTTTATCCGTCCCCGACAACACTTCCTCAAGTGTGATCTCCGTCACCGTCTCAAGATCATACCCGCGTGTCGGACGGTTTCCTCTTGCCCCTCCGCCGCGTCGTCCTCCACCAAACGCGCCGCCAAAAATATCGCCGAACATTGAGAAAATATCGTTCGGGTCCATGTGGCCAAAATCATGTCCCGCTCGCCCCTTCAATCCCGCATGGCCATACTGATCATACAACCGCCGCTTCTCTTCATCGCTGAGAACCTCATACGCCTCAGCCGCCTCCTTGAACTTAATCTCCGCTTCCTCATTCCCCTGATTGCGATCCGGATGGTACTTCATCGCCATTTTGCGATAAGAGCGTTTGATCTCCTCCCCGCTCGCGGTCCGCTCAATACTCAAAATCTCGTAATAGTCGCGCTCTGTCGCCATACAGCTTCTCTATTCATCAGTTAGACACAGTCGTCAATCCCGACCCGTAAAAAGACTCAGCAGCCCTCGCCACTGAGTCTCTAACTTTTTACTCAGCAAAGCAGGATTCATTGTCCCGCTCTATGCAGTCTAAGCGCCGATTAGCTTACCGCGCCTTCAACCGCGTCATCATCGTCGCCAAGCTCGGTGATCAACACATTGGTCGTCAGCATCAAGCCCGCAACACTTGCCGCATGCTGAAGCGCCGTCCGAGCCACCAAAGCAGGATCAATGATCCCGGCCTTGACCATGTCCACATACGCGCCTGTCGCAGCGTTGTAGCCCTTGTTGCCCGAAGTATCTTTGACCTTCTCGACTACAATAAACCCGTCTTCACCAGCGTTTTCAACGATCTGACGCAACGGCACTTCAAGCGATTTTGCCACGATATCAAAGCCCAGCTTCTCATCGCCCTTGGCCTTGCCGCGTTTCGCTTCAACCGCTTCAATTGCACGCACAAGTGCCACGCCGCCGCCCGGCACATAGCCTTCCGCAGCCGCAGCCTTCGTCGCATGCAGTGCATCATCCACGCGGTCCTTGCGTTCCTTCATCGCCGTCTCGGTCGCAGCACCAACATTGATGATCGCCACGCCACCGGTCAGCTTCGCCAGACGTTCCTGCAACTTCTCGCGATCATAATCGCTCGTGGTCGCTTCGATCTGCTTGCGAATTTGATCACAACGTGCAGTGATATCTTTCTTCTTGCCAGCACCCTCGATGATCGTCGTGTTGTCCTTGCCGATCACCATCTTCTTCGCCGTGCCGAGTTGATTGATTTCAATCGCTTCAAGCTGAATGCCAAGGTCTTCACTGATGAACTCACCACCGGTCAGCGTTGCGATATCACCCAGCATCGCCTTACGACGATCACCAAAGCCCGGCGCTTTCACCGCCGCAACTTTCAGCACGCCGCGCAACCGGTTCACAACCAGCGCCGCCAGCGCTTCGTTCTCAACATCCTCAGCAATAATCACGAGCGGCTTCTGCGCCATCGCCACCTTATTCAGCAGCGGCAACAAATCCGGCAAATTGCCGATCTTCTTCTCATGAATCAACACAAGCGCATCTTCCATCACACACTCAGCCGTCGCCGGATCAGTCATGAAGTAAGGAGACAAGTATCCCTTATCAAACTGCATCCCCTCGACGTAATCCAAGGTCGTTTCGGCAGCATTGCCTTCCTCAACTTCAACGACACCGTCCTTGCCGACCTTGTCAATCGCTTCCGCAATCAACTCGCCAACTTCAACATCGTGGTTCGCTGAAACAGTCGCGACCTTCTGGTAATCATCTTTGCCTTTGCACTTAACAGCACTCGCTTTGATCGCTTCGCCTGCAGCATCAGATGCCGCAAGAATCCCGCGTTGTAATGCCACCGCATTCGCACCCGCCAGCACATGCCGCAGGCCTTCGTCAAAAATCGCTTCAGCCAAAACTGTTGCGGTTGTCGTGCCGTCGCCGGCTTTGTCAGCCGTCTTCTTCGCAACTTCCACGACCATCTTCGCGCCCATATTCTGGAACGGCTCAGCGACTTCCACTTCCTTCGCAACACTCACACCGTCCTTGGTCACAGCCGGACCACCAAACGACTTCTGCATCACGACATTTCGGCCCGTCGGCCCCATCGTCACCTTCACAGCGTTCGCAAGCTGTTCAAGCCCCTTCTTCAGGTGCATCGCCGCGTCGCTGCCAAATAGCATCTGTTTATTCGCCATTTTATGGCTCCATCTATCTCTTGATTAGTTAATCTTAATTATTGAACAACGACTTAGCCTTCAACAACGCCTAGCAACTCGCTCTCACGAACGATCAAATGCTCCACGCCATCAATATCAACTTCCGTACCAGCATATTTGCCGTACAAAACAACGTCGCCTTTCTTCACAGAAAGCTCACCGCGTTTGCCTTCATCGGTCATCTTACCCGGACCCACCGCGACGATCGTTGCCGTCATTGGCTTTTCGGTTGCGCTTTCCGGCAAAAAAATCCCACTCGCCGTCTGAGTTGCCACTTCCGTTGGCTTCAATAAAACACGGTCTTCCAACGGCTTCACATTGATCTTCTTCGTCTTGGCCATCTTTTTATTTCCTCTAGCCAGCGCTTAGGCGCTGCAATTTTTCTTCTGTTATACAGTAACAATCACAAACGGATTACATCATGCCTGGCATACCCATGCCACCCATGCCAGGCATCCCGCCACCCATACCACCCATGCCGCCCATACCAGGCATCCCACCGCCCATGCCACCCATACCGCCAGGCATTCCGCCCGCAGCACCGGCATCAGCGCCTTCACCCGGTTTCTCGCTCACAATACAATCCGTCGATAGCAGCAACGTCGCAACACTCGCAGCATTTTCAAGCGCAGTACGATCAACTTTCGCCGGCGTAATGATTCCCTTCTCAAGCATGTCGCCATACTCAAGCTTAAGAGCATCAAACCCGAATGATCCCTTGCCGTCAGCAACCTTGCTCACCACAACCGTACCGCGTTCGCCAGCATTATCTGCAATCGTTTGTAGTGGCAGCTCCAGCGCCTTCTTCACAAAGTTCACGCCCGCCGCTTCATCTTCACTCGCCACTTCAAGCTTGTTCAGCTTGGCAATCGAGCGGATAAAGCTCACGCCGCCGCCGGGGACAATGCCTTCTTCAACAGCCGCACGCGTCGCATGCAATGCATCTTCAACACGAGCCTTCTTCTCTTTTAGCTCAGCTTCACTCGCAGCACCAACATTGATCTGCGCCACGCCGCCAGCCAGTTTCGCCAAACGTTCCTGCAACTTCTCGCGATCATAATCGCTCGTCGTCCCAGCAATCTCATTGCGAATCTGTCCAATCCGGTCTTGAATCGCCTTCGTCGAACCCGCACCCTCAACAATCGTCGTGTTATCCGCATCAATCGTGATCTTCTTCGCCATACCAAGCTGAGAAAGCTCAACCTGATCAAGCTCTGTTCCAAGATCCTTCATGATCGCTTCACCGCCGGTTAGCACCGCCAAGTCGCCCAACATCGCCTTACGACGATCGCCATAACCTGGAGCTTTGACTGCACAAATATTCAAAACACCGCGCAACTTATTCACGACCAACGTCGAAAGCGCTTCGCCTTCAATGTCTTCCGCAATAATCAAAAGAGGCTTCTTCGCCTGCTGAACTTTCTCCAGCAAAGGAACAAGCTTTTGAATCGAATCAATCTTGTCTTCATAAACCAGAACCAATGTCTTCTCCATCACCACCTGCATGTTGTCTGCATCAGTGACAAAGTTCGGGCTCAGGTAACCACGATCAAACTGCATGCCTTCGACAACATCAACATATGTGTCAAGACCTTTGCCTTCTTCAACCGTAATCACGCCATCCTTACCCACACGCTCCATTGCATCCGCCATGATCTTGCCGATCGTCGGATCGTTGTTCGCGCTGATGGCAGCAACGTTTTCAATATCCTTTTTACCGTCGATGCCTTTGCTCATCTTGCCGATGTTTGCAACAACTGCTTCGACAGCTTGCTTCATCCCGCGAACCACCGCATTCGCATCGGCACCCGCAGTGATCTGCTTCAGGCCTTCACGGAAAAGCGCTTCCGCCAAAACCGTCGACGTCGTCGTGCCGTCGCCCGCCTTGTCCGAAGTCTTGCTCGCTGCTTCTTTCACAAGCTGCGCGCCCATGTTTTCATTCTTGTCACGGAGTTCAATTTCTTCCGCAACTGTCACGCCGTCCTTGGTTACCGTCGGACCGCCCCAGCTCTTGTCGATCACAGCACTTCGGCCACGCGGGCCAAGGGTGCTCTTCACCGCCATCGCTAACTTTTCAACGCCCGCCAGCAAACCTGCTCGTGCGTCCGACTCAAAGGCCAATTCTTTCGCGGCCATGCCGTTCGTCTCCTATTCACAGAGTAATTTGTCTTCGTGATGCAATCATCATCCAATCCCCCGCCATCGTCGCCAGTACGCCTGCCAAAACAGACCGTACCCGCCAACCCCCTATCTTTCGCAACATCAATGCCAAAACCTTCCTGCATGAACGCCATCCATCCATCAATCATAACAGACGCATAAACATGAACTTACAGCCAAACTATAAGCCATTCCCCGACCACACATTCCCTGCCCAAGCCCAAGCCCCTGCCAACATGACACCCAACCCACCCCCTCACCGCCAGCCCCGCATCTATATAACACCACCTCTCCCCTTGCCCTCTCACTCCCAATCCCCAATCAACCCACCCCCCCACACCTCTCGATATCACCAACATGACCACGTTCATTCTCCGACTGGCCAAGATCCTTATCACTGCATCCTTTGCACTCTGGATGACCATCATCACCTTCACCAACATCACCCACCCACAACTCAACCAAAACGAGGTCAGCCAAACTCTCACTATGTACACCCTCCCCGACATCCCACCCGACGCCTTCCCCCTCAACCGCGCCATCAGTAATAGCACCTTCGCCAACACCACCTTCGACTTCATCATCCTCATCCAGGCACTCGCCGCCGTCGCACTCACGCTCGGTTCCCTCAACCTCCTCTTCTTCTCATTTCAAACACAAGCCACCTTCCACCGCGCCAAATGGCTCGCCTCCCTCGGCTATCTCATCGCCATACTCTTCTTCCTCCTCTTCCTCGTCACCTTCGCCTCCGAATACTTCATCACCTACCGCTCCACACGCCCCGCTCTCCAAAATCTCCAATTCCAAGGAATCTTTAATACCATTCTCCTCATCACCGCGCTCGCCTTCCTCATCCAACCCGAATCCATGCCCATCACCAGAACCCCTAGCAACAAGCCCTCGAATAATCATCCTTCCGCAAGCAAATCCCAAACACCAGTCGCACCAACTCAATATCCTGATGTCCAACAGCCTCCCTCACCAAAGCCCACACCAAAACCGAAACAACCCTAAAACAATCAACACCCGACAAGAGACATATTGATGCCTGAAACAAAAACATACTTCGCCATCATCCTCACCACAGCCATCATCGCTCTCACCTTCGCCGCGCTCTCCATAACACCGCAATCACTCAACGCTAAAACCAAACAATCCGATGGCATCCTCATCCACATCACATCCAATATCCACACCCCCGAACACCAACGCAAAATTCTCACTGCCCTCAACCTTGCTGTTACTCTTGCTGACGATCACAACGTCCGCATCTTCTGTGACGCACAAGGAATCAACCTGCTTCTCGAAGAAAACCCCAGCTTCAATCTCCCCATGCTCGGCTCAACCAACCAGCTCATCAACCAACTCATCGATAAAAACGTCCCCATCTACGCCTCACTCGCCTCACTGCAAGCTCAAGAATACGTTCCCGAACAACTTCAACAAGGCATTCAAATCGCTGAAAAATCCCACTTTTTTTCCTTCCCCAACCCCCGCGTGATCACACTCGACTATTAAAACTCACCCCTCAGACATAAACACCGCTAGTCATGTGACATCTCCCTTCTCCTATCTATAAATCTAAATCTCCTTCACCATAATCGCATGCTCCCGCAGTACTCTTAGCCCGCCCTTCTCTTCATAAAAGCGTTTCGCATCACCACCTGTCCACGCAAGCCATATAAAATGCTCACCCTTTCTCTTCATCGCTTCCACCACCCACCAATACAACATCCGTCCCAACCCCTCTCCTCTTAGCTTCTCACTCACACCAAACGGTCCGAAATGCCCACCCTCATGCTGACAATACCCCAGCACCTCCCTATCCCTCACCGCAAGCACGATCTCGTCCTCTGTCCCAGCTTTAATCTTCTCCACAATCACATTCGCCCAATCCCCCGCAAATTCGCGCCGCAAAAACGCAAGCAAACCATATACATATTTCTTCTCAAACGGCACGAGTTCAATCCCCTTCTCCTTTAACCCCGCAATTTTCTTTGCCGTCGCAACAGGCATCGCCATATCCTGTAACTCACTCCCCATCCCATATACCTTTGAACTCACCTCAAACCCATACTTCTCTAAAAATGCCACCCCACTCCCACAACTTTCAGTATCAACCCCTGGCACAAAATAATTCGGCACATACGTGCTCACCGTCACCTTCTTCCGCCCTCGTACCTTCATAAAACCCATCACCTTTTCTAACATCGTCCCGCCTACCCCCTTCCGCTCATACGCTTCATCCACAAAGAACATCGTTATCCACCCTTGCTCTTCCTGCAAGCCAATCCCTTCCAATGGTTCCCGCCTCACAACTCCCAACATAAACCCAACCACATCGCCACCCCCACCACTACACCTCGCCACCATCACACCTTCAGGATCAAAATTAACATCACACAACACCTTCTTCACAAACCCATCTTCACTCATCCCGTCCCGCACCATCCGATGATTCCATAGATCAACCACCCCCGTAAAATCTTCAACCTGATATGCGCGCACCACAACATCGCCTGCTTCCCTATCCGCCAGCTTTACATCCGTCCCATGCATCATCATTATGCTCCAGTTCATCGAAATCAGCGTAAAAACACCACCGCCAATCGAACCCACTGGACTCCGCCATCATACCCACACTCCATACCTACCCACAACCGTTATCGTCACACTTTTCAACGCAAACCCACCTCTTCACTGATACAATACCCACGCATTCAACACATAATGCCAAACCATGAAACAGCCATCACTCAAACCCAACCTCGCTTCACTCCTCTCCCTTCGCTCCGCACTAAGCGCAGACACCGCAACGCCCGATCATCAAAAATACGATCAGGATCAAGCCTACCGCAACATACTGGGCAAACCCGCCACACCCACTGCGAAACTTCTCCTTTGGCTACAACACACACACCTCGCTCCCAATACATCACCGCTTCATAAAACCGCCCGCGCCACCACCTTCCTACTCATCATCCTCGCTCTCATCCTCGGCTGCTCCGCCTCACTCTCTGTCTTCCTCCGACCAAACAACACTCCCATCAACATCTTCCTCCCCATCACCTTCTTCATCCTACTACAACTCCTTCTCGTCCTCCTCAATCTCATCCTCTTTCTTCCGCCCACGATCCTCGCTCGCTTCCCCTTTATTGCCCACTTCCAAGACCTTCTCCTCTCGCTTTCACCCGGCAGATTTATAACGCTACTCTCAAAACTTCTCCCGTTAACTTCTCGCACACAATTCCAAGCCCTTCAAGGCGACCTCCTCTCCTCACACACACGCTTCGCACCCCTCCAAAAATCAATCCTCCTCTACTATGCTGCTGTTTTTACCTTCACACTCAACCTCGCCATCATCATCACCTTCATTATCCTCCTTCTCACCAACGATCTTTCCTTCGCTTATGCATCCACCATCGATATCCCGCAATCCTTCATTCAAAACCTCACCCAATCCCTTGCTATCCCGTTTGCATGGGTCAACCCCAACATCCTATTGCCCTCTGATCAACTCATCGCTAACTCTCGCTATATCCCCGGCTCCGCCTTCCCTCACACCCAAGCTCGCGCGTGGTATCCTTTCCTCCTCGCCGCTCTCCTAACCTACGGCCTCCTCCCTCGGCTCCTAATCTTCCTCCTAGCTTCATACCAACTCCGCAAAACTATCACACAAACCATTCCCATCCTTCCCCACGCGCAAGCTCTTCTTAATCGCCTCCAATCAACGCCAATTCCCACCTCACAAACACCACAAACTACTGATAATATAGATCCTATCTCATCAAATCGTACATTAGGCATTCCTCCCTCCGCTACCTCCATCATCCACGATGACGCGCTTACTCTCAATCAATTCAACCGCTACTTTCCAAACAGTACTCCCACCTCACTCCCTTCCACATCAAATACACTTAATCTCGAAACCGACACACCCATCTGCCTCATCACCCTCCTCTATCAACCTCCCACGCTTGAAACGTTGAACCTCATTAAACTTATCCGTAGCAAAATCAATACAACAACACCAATTCATGTTGCCCTTGTCCCTTTCGACCATCAAAACCGCACTGTCTCGACCAACCCCAATCATTTAAAACATTGGCAACTTAAAACCCGAAGCCTAGCCGACCCCCACCTCACCCTCACCGTCCTACAAACAACCCAACACAATCCATAACCACAACACAAACCCACACGTTCCACGTGTGGGAAATCACAACCATTCATGAACACTAACCTCCCCAACCTCGTCGTCGTCGGCCACCCTAATCAGGGCAAATCATCTATCGTCTCAACACTCATCGAATCCACTACACCACAAATCTCCTCTTTCCCCGGCACCACCACCACTTCTACTACCTACCCCATCAACATCAACAACCAAACTATACTCAACCTTACAGATACGCCTGGCTTCGAAAACCCTACCGCACTTCTGCACTATCTCAACCAACAACAAACCTCACCACACCAAACCCGTCAAGCTTTTCAAAACTTCATCGACACACACAAAGATCATCCCGACTTCCAACACGAAATCCAAATCCTCACCCCCATCCTTCAACCTAACGCCGGTATCCTCTACATCATTGACGGCTCAAAACCCTACTCTCCTCAATACAACAACGAAATCGAAATCCTTCGTCGAACCGCCGCACCTCGCATGGCCATCATTAACCCCATCGAAAACGCAAACTACATTGAAGATTGGCAACACGCACTCGCCCAATCCTTCTCTACCACCCGCGTCTTCAACGCACACCATTCTGAATTCAACAAACACATTGAACTCCTCCAAACCTTTGCTGCTGTACATCCCGACTGGAAACCACAGCTCGAATCCGCAGCAAACGCTCTACAAGAACAACGACAAATCCGCGCAGCACAATCTGCAAAAATTATTGCTGACACTCTTTCTACAGCTCTCTCCGCCTCTGAGTCCAAAACCATCCCGCAAGGCGAGGACCCTAAACCCCATCAACCCGAAATCCAAGAAGAACTTCTCACGTCTATCCGTCAGTTAGAAACTGCCGCCCAACACCAACTCAAAGACACCTACAACCTAGCTGCACTATACACCGACAAGCATAACCCCATCACCCTCCCATCCGAACTCACACACGACCTCTTCTCCGAGCGAACTTCCATTATCTTCGGCCTCTCTCGCTCACAACTCCTCACCGTCTCCGCCATCACCGGCTCATCCGCTGGTGCCATCATCGGCGCTAAAATCGATTTGCTCTCAGGCGGCTCAACCTTTCTCGCCGGCTCCATCATCGGCGCCGCCACAGGACTCACCGCCGGTGTCGCCACTTCAATCCTCGCAGAACAAAACCTCGCCAACCTCTCCCTCCCATTACAAACCTCCATCAAACACAACACCCGCACCCTCACCGCCGGCCCCATCGCCAAATCAGCTCCCAACTTCCCCTTTATCCTCACCTCCCGCCTCCTCCTCTTCCAAAAGGCCGTTGCGAATCACAACCATGCGAATCGCTCCCCTCTCAAACTAGGCAACACCGATAACGAGACGAACAATACCTCACCCAATAGTAAATCCGCTTCAACTCATCCTTCTTCCATCATAACCACATCTCAATCACCTCCTCCCACCAATTCGATTGAGTCCCACACTCGCCCCCTCGCCAAAATTTTCACCCAGCTCAGTAAATCTCCCCCCGCTCAAAAACGCAATCTCCTCACCAATCAACTCCAGAGTATTATCCTAACTGTGATGAGCGATTAAGCTATTTTATATCCCCGCCTATCGCGTGCCTGCCCAAACCACATCTATTCATTTGTAAACTGTGGATAAACAACCGCTTCCGACAATTTTGTGCACGCCGCTTTGACGGCTGCCTACGTTTATGCTTTAATATCCCACTCACAATTCAGCGGCCATGCCGCTGAATCCTGCCACCCAATCGACTCGAGAAAGTCATGTCGGGCGGCACCAGCAATCAGACTATTTATAGATTGCGGGGTAGAGCAGCCAGGTAGCTCGTCGGGCTCATAACCCGGAGGTCACAGGTTCGAATCCTGTCCCCGCTATTTTAATCCCATTAACGCCAGTCATTTACGTGACCGGCGTTTTTTCATGCGCACCCCCGGGCTTGCCTCAGGCTTGCCGAGGCGTGTGACATCCATTCCAAATAACCGCAGGTCAGGGACAAAACCGCACCCTGCTCACTCCCCTACCCTCGATTCAGCCCGCTAGGCCATTTTTTCCGCTCTGAACCCTACCGTCAAAACCGACGAAACCGACAAAACCCCTGACCATCAATGCCCTCCATACCTATAGCCCGGAGGTCACTAGCCAAGCCGGCAGCTCACACCAATACGTTAATCTGATACAGATAATCAGGTTATAGAACAGAGCCACCAACCTCAGATATGAGTACAAACAATTCGCGGCTTGGCAACCGCGCACTACCTGCCCCCAAACCGCATTGCCCAACTCAACAGAATGACACTGGATACACGAGGTGCGATGCTCTGCTGTTTTGCGGCTGTAGCTCGGGACGGGGTCGGATGAACACACCAAACACCACTCGGTCGAACCACGCTCCAACTTTCCGCTTTGCATGATACACTAGATGGGTTTTGTCGGTTTTGACGGAGACATGCTGTCTAGGTCACCCCTACCTTCACACATTCACTCTCTGGCCTGTTCCCGCAAATTTTAATGATTGACTTCTATCGGTCTTAGGAAACTGAGCGATCAAATACGACTATATGTTGCGCTCGCTGTGAAATTCTTGATTAGCTACCTCTCATACTATTCTCAACAATGTTATTGAATCTTGCAAAAGAAATCGTTGTAAATCAGATTCCGATTGATGCTATATGCAGTAAGGACGGGTCTTACAAAGGTAGTCGTGTTCCAAGTCAGGTCGCTATTGAGAGAGGGAAGTTGTGCCTGATTCATTGAAACGAAGCGATGATCAATCAATGATGCGATAGCAGCGATGTCCCATATCGGCCGAGCCCAACCGGGTTTGTTGCCAAGATAGTCTTTGAAAATGCTAAATAGATAGCGGCTTATTAGGCTACGAGTACCCAGATGAACTTCAAGCTCAGGAATCGTCATCCTGAGATGCTCGGCAACATTCTTGCACGGAATATGGATTAGGGGTGCGTTACTTTCCAGCACTTGCTTGGTGGCTTTGATGTCCATGGCAAGATTGAATTCGTTTGCCGTATGCCAGTTATATGGATGGCCCCCAAGCCAAACAACAACGATCTTCTGTGCAATAGATGGGTCAATCATCAGTGCAGAAGCAAGATTTGTTAGTGCTGCGATACAGATGACACATAGTGGTTTATCTGTTCTCTCATGCGCCTGGCGGATCAAATGTTGCACAGCATCAGATTCAGCTGGCGCATTGGTATCTGATATTAATGTTGTCGCGCCGTTGTAGATGCGCTGCTCAGAATCAATTTCAAGAAGATTGTAGATTTTCTCTAATTCAGCCATACTCATTCGCATGCCATCAGCAGGACAAGAGGTACGATCATTAATGAACGGTGCAGCATAACAGGCAAGAACATTCAAACGCTCTGGTGATAATAATGCATATGCTACGCTGAACTGGTCATCAACCTCGTTATAAGTGTCTGTGTCTATGACAACGTCGAGCGGCTTGCTATCTGCAAAGAGCGATGTATATAAATCAATGTTGATTGTCATTTTTGTATCTAAATATATTGATAACCGAGATTAAACTGAAACTGGGACTTCAAACAGCCATTACAATAAAAACAAGTATTGGTAAGGCTGCAAGGATTGACCATATCACGAGTTTTTTCTGGCTGTTGCATTTAGCTGCAATTGCACTGAAGATTATCCCCGCAATAATATCTATCAACAAGGAACCGATGGTAATCCATTGGATGCTGATTGCGTGATCACCTGTTAATGAATCCCAATAAGCAAGGTAAATAGCACCTGCCATACCGTAGATTGCACCCCAAACAGCACCGAAGGGGTTGGCAAAGGGTATAAAGAAAACAAGGAAGAATAAGCCAAACAGCGGGGAAGTAAATAGATTTGCTGTCTTAAAAGCAATATCAGTAATATTGCCCTCAACCTTGCCAACGATTGAGCTAAACAGAACAATGATGACGCCGATTGCAACAGAGATTAGCATGGCTTGTTTTACATGGCTATTAGCGTCGTCTGGATTTTTCTTAAACCGATTAATGCAGTCAGATATAACGACTGATGAGACGGAACTGATACCCGAATCCAGACTGGACATTGCAGCGGCGCAAAGCGCGACGACCACAAGACCTGCGGCTCCACGCGGCAAATGATGCACGATGAAAAGCAAGAAATGATCATCGGCATCACGAGCCATTTCAATGGCTTGTGGAAATTCCTTGAAGAAGGCCATAAGCGCAAAACCGACAAGTCCGAGAATCGGAAGAACGACAACGTAGGCACCAAGCCCCCATGCGTAGGAGTGCCTTGCTTTCTTGGCATTTGGGGTAGACATGAATCTTTGAATGATGGTCTGGTCGCCGCCTGCGGTGCATGTATACCATGCGGTGAAGTGGACGATTGTGCCAATGAGAGTGACTCTAACATAAGGGTCTGCGGGGAAAATGGGTTGTTGACTCCAAGAAGGATCCCATTGTTTGGGGAACCAAGGGGAGATGCCGCCAAAGGCCCACGTAATACAAATTAAGGTTAGAAGTGCGCCGCCAAGCAGTAATATGAACTGAATGAAGTCGGTTACGACGACGGCACGGATGCCGCCAAGCGCGGTGTATGCGACGGCGACACTGCCAAGTCCGATGGCGAGCCATGGTTGAGCTTCAATGGGTAAGCCAAAAAGCATTAACATCGCGCGTGTAGAAATGTACACCATGGCGGTCATCCACATTAAGCGGAGGATGATAAACATAGTGGCGCCAAGTATTCTTCCGGTGATGCCTAGTTTTGCTTCGAGTAACGCGTAGGCGCTGATATGTCGTTCTTTAACAAGACGGGGGATGAGAATGTAGCCGACGATGATGTATGCGAATGGGAGAGAGAGTATGCTTGCGAGCATGACGGGGCCGTGCTTGATCGTTTCACCGGGGGCGCCGAGGTATGAAATGGTGCTGACGAGTGTGGCGAATTGTGAGATGCCGACAACCATCGCACCCATACCTTTTCCGGCGATGAAGTATTCTTTAACATCAGTTTGTTTGCGGAAGTACCAGATGCCTAGACCGAGCATTAATGCTGCGTAGGCGAGGATCATCATCCAATCAAATGTATTTAGGCCTTCGTGATATGGTAATGCATCACTCATTATTGGTAATATCTTTCTTTACTTCTTTGTTACAGATTGCCATGTTTTACCGAAACGGATGTCATCGATATGAGCGGTGACTTGTGGGCCGATGACTATTTTTAAGCCGCGGATGATACTGTTTTGCTCAACTGATTGTGAGATTTCGTAATGAGTTGGTTCGTTGCGTGGGGCGGTGTCAGTATTGAATCCGGAGATGAAGAACTCATCAGGCTTATTACGGTGTGTGATGATCTTGCCAACAAGCAGGGAGGGTTGCTTGAGTGGCGTTTTGCCGCTCCAATAGGCGGATTTTGGTGATCCGGTACCAAGTTGTGTAGCACCTCTGCTGTTGAGGCCGAATATGAGCGGAGCATTGATGGATTCGTCGATGAGGGCGAGATGGATGTATGCTTTGCTTTTTGAGAAGTTTGTTCGTTGGATTTTAGCGCTGAAGTAGAGGGTTTGATTTTCAGTGTTCAGATCAAAGCCCCATGAGTCGAACATACGTAATGCTTGAGCGCTGGTGTCGTTTCCTCGACCGGTTGCGTGCTTTTTATTTGATATCTTTATATTATGTCTAACTTTTACCCATTTATCAGAAAAACCAAAACCACTTTTTTCATTAACAAATGGGTGTTTTTCAATTAGGTCGTTTTCTTTATAGTTGAATGGCTCAGATGCGAGTATGGTTGGCAATTCATACCATGGTTTTAGGGTAACGGTTGTTGGCGTGCGTGGATAGTCGGGAAGGTCGTTGTTCATGGCAAGTTGAGAGATTGGGATGATGCTTAGTTCGCAATCCTCCTTGCCGACGGAGTAGATGACGTATAGATTTCCATCATGTTCATAGCAGTATGGATATTGCCAGCCGGGGATTTTGTGTTCACCTGGGTAGAGGGGCTGTCGAGTATGGCCCTGTCTGATTTTCCATGCATAGGACAGTGTGCGTTCGCCGGGTTTGCTTACGGCGATAAGTAGTGTTGATCGATCCATTGCGTCGAAGTCGGACATGTTTGAGACCACGTAAAGTTGATCTGTGCTAAGTATGCCGGCGTAGACTTTTGATCTTGCCATCGGGTAGTTTGATGGTTTTGCGGTTGTCCATGTTTTACCGTTGTCGTGGGATTCAGAGATGCCGCAGGTATTGTGCCTTTCGTTTCGCATGAAGGCGATGATGCGGTTGGTGTCGTAGACGATTGAGGTTTCGGAGTATTTTTCGCCTTTTCTAGTGGGAATAAGTGAAAAATCAAAGTGATTGAAGCTGCTGTCGCGGCTGATGAGTACCCCAGAGCGGAATCCGGTGTCAGCGGAGCCCATGATCCAGCGGCCATCTGGGATTTGTTTTGGTGCGTCGATTGGTCCGCCCGTTTCGGAGACGATGCCATGACTTGTCCAGGAGTCAGTTGTGTCGTCGTAGAGAAAGGCTTCGGTGAGAACGTTCTTATTCTTAAAGATGGGGTAGCGATATTTTAGACCGAATGCCCAGAGTTTACCGTTTTGTATTGCAAACACTCCATGTGTACGGGCGTCGTCACCGGGCAGATCGCTGCCGATGTAACGTGGTTCGTTCCATGTATAACCGTTGTCGTCTGATACGGTGTAACGGAATGTCTCTTCGGCGCTATTTTCATCGACTGGGCTATTACCAAAACTCGCAAAGAGCTTGCCTTTGTATTCAATGATTGCTGCGCCATGGAGGAACTGCATGCCACCTTCAATGGCTTTGGTGACTTTGATGTGTGTGATGTTGTCAAGGAATGGCAAGTCGTTCACGGTTTTGGGGAGTGTAGGGCCTTCCCATAGTGTGTAAACATTTTGTGCATAGGAAAGGGTTGAGAAGAACGTTAGTAATAGGAAATATGCTATCGTCGATGCGTACTTCATTTGAACTCCATGTGGTGTGGGTGCGTTGTGTGTTTGCGGTTTGCAAGCACGTGGTCGTTGATCGTATCTAAGCAGGCGGATTGTTGAATGATCTATGACGTGTGTGTACGAAAAGAGTCCCGCACACACACATCATAAACCAAATTGGATTCGTCGCACTGTCGGTTTCGTTATTTTAGAAAATACTTGAGCGACATCAGGCTAATGCTGCTGCTACTTCTTCAGCAAACAAGTTACTGACAATGCCTTGTAGTTTTTCTTCAACATCTTTTGTAACGGGGAGCATTGGTGGTCGAACGGTGCCGACATCTTTTCCGCGCATTTCGAGGCCGCGCTTGATGATTGCAATCCAGTCTGCTCGTTCGCCGTTTTGACCGACTGTGGCAATTTCTACAAATGGCAGGATTTCGTACCAGAGGTCTTTTGCGAGGGTGTAGTCGTTGTCATCGATGCATGTGTGTACGAATTTGGACCAGCGGTGAGGATCGAAGTTTGCGGTGCCAGAGACCCAACCAGTTGCACCATATGCGAATGCACCCATGGCGTTGTTATCGTGGCCATAGAAAAACTCGATCTTGTCGCCGACTCGCATCTTCAGACGTGCGATTGTGTATGGATCGGAGTCCGCATCTTTCATGTATTGGATGATGCCATCGTTTGCGAGACGTTCGAGCAGTTCAACACCCAGTTGGATGCCGGTGACTGGTGGGTTGTTGTAGATCATGATCGGTACATGTACGGCCTCGCGGAGTGCTTTGAAGTGTGCATATACTTCACGTTGCGTGTGGACTTGATACCACGGACTGATTACGAGTAGTCCGTCGTAGCCCATTTTTTCAGCGTATTGACTTCTCTCTATGGTCTCGGCAGTGGACATGCCGGCGCCACCTGCAAGCATAGGGACGCGGCCAGCAACTTGATCCTTGGTGATGTGAAGAACGGTTTCCCATTCTTCCCGCGTTAGATTCATGAACTCGCCGGTGCTGCTGCCTGCGCAGAATCCATCTACCCCGCCATCGATCATATAGTCGATATGGTCGCGAAGACCTTTTTCATTGATTTTGCCATCCGCGTGGAATGGTGTGATTAGGGGAGGATACAAACCTCTAAAAACTGACATTATTTTACTCCTGTAGGGAATTAGTAGACGCAGTATGATTGTGCTCTGTACAACGTTGAATAGAGCGAATCAGATTGCAATTGGATTAAATCAAAATTGATGTTTAGCGGACAAGGTTAAGTAAGCTATGGTGTGTAGCTGGTATCTAATGCGTATCCGCCACGATCAATAAGTCCGGGGGTGGGGTCAACTTCCAACAATGTTGCGTGCCCATCGACAAACAAGATGTTGGCGAGATACTTCGTGCGGTCGGCATCATGCCAGTTTGGGCCAACATAGGTACTGGGATGGTGTGATGTTGAGAACCACATCATTGGGTCGCCAAAAACGGCGATGCTTGTTGAGTGTTTGATATGTGAGATGCGTTTGTTTGGTAGTGATGGGTTGGAGGGGCTTCCGCCGGGTGGGTAGTAGTTGTAGATGTATGAGGTGCCGAAGCGTCTGTAGAACTCATTATTGTCGCCGGTGGGTGTGCCTTTTTCCGGTGAATTATCAAACGGGCAGTGCATGAGTGGCATGTAGGTGTCGGGCTCACAGTTGCGTGGCGTACCGATGTATTGATTAAGGACGCGCTTGTCAGCGCCGAATGTGCTAGATGTGTGACCGGTTTGATTTCCCAACGATCCAGCAATGAGAAAGATGCTTGTATGGTTCTCATCGCTTGGAAAGAAGCCATCGCTTTCTACGCAGTACGCTGCAACGCCGATACCCAGGTTGTGCAGGTTGCTTGTGCACAGCTGGGTGCGAGCGGCATCACGGGCTTTTGAAAGAGCTGGTAGCAGGATTGCGATAAGCAGGGCAATGATTGAAATTACTACGAGCAATTCTATCAGAGTGAATGCTGGGTGTTTGGTTCGTGTCATGGTAACCTCATTGCGGTTTATATATACACTTTGGGTTATGGTTGTTGACGATTCGATGATTCACGCGGTGGTATTAGGCTTGCTCAACATGTGCGTTTACGGCGAAGAGGGAGCACGAGGAGGGCGCCCATCAGGCTTAGGATGGATGAGGGCTCTGGTATCAGCATGGATACGTTGATTTGCCCGCCGCTGTAGTCGATAGTGTCAATCGTGTAGCTTGTTTGATTGATGATGTTCGCAAATTCGGTTCCTAGAAGGGTGCCGTAGGATGCGATGGTGAAAGTGCCGGAGTCTGTGATGCCCGCATCGTTAAGAATGAGTGTGGCGTTTGTGATGTCGAGTGTTTCGGATACATCGAGTTTGTCTGCGTTGTTGTTGTCGGAGAGGTCTGCGAAGTAAAGACCATTAATCGCAAGATCGTGTGTGATTGCAAGCGTGTCGACATTGTTTTTGTCTCCGCCGGTAATGGTGCCGTTGGATGAAATCATGACGTTTCGATTGATGGTGCCATTGCCGCCAAGCATGGCGTTAGCGGCGACTGTTACGTCAGCCGTTCTGTCATCCAGCGATCCGTTGATGAGTAATGTGCCTTCGTTTACGTTGGTTTGGCTGTAGCTATTTGATTCGCCATTGAGGATGAGTGTGCCTGCGCCTGACTTGTCTAAGTTTCTACCGTTGCCGCTGATTTTTTCGTTCATGTCGATTGTGTGATTCTCTGCGGTGTGCCATGTTTGGCTTGATCCGAGATAGATGCGTGCATCGATGGTGATTTCACCGCCAGTTGCGCCAGCGTCGAAGTTGATGCCTGCATCGCCGATCGCGTGTGTGCTGGAGCCGTTCCATGCAATGTGCCAGCCTGCACCTGTGAAGTTCCAACCTTTGGAGTTTCTGCTTGCATTGATGCGAGGTTGATTTGGGATACTTGTTGGGTCGTTGAATGTTGCGATGTCGTCGTTCAGATTATTGGCGGGCATCGTGCCGGTGTCCCAGTTTCGGCCATCGGTCCAGTCGGAACTGTGGCTGCCATCCCAAGTAACGATTGCGGCGTGTCCGAGTGTTGGCAACGTAAGCAGAGTGGTTGCAGATATGATGGTTGCTGCCAGTTTGGTTGTGTGTGCTGCTTCTCTCATTTCATTCTCCTTCGGTCCTATTTTTTAGAAAACAGTTTTTGAGTTGATAAGATTTGCATGAACGCTTTCGTTTGTTATTGTTTGCAGAGACACCATACTGCATGGATAATTACTGTAAACACAGCACTTACAAAATCTAAGATATCGCATATCTAGGCGCGCGATTTGGCATAATAGATCAGGAAAAGGCAGGCGGTAGACGTATGAAGCATGCAATCACACCGATCCAAACATCCACGGAAATCAGGGCTTCGGTCGAAGTATTGGCGTCTCGGTATGCGGCGATCAGGGCTGGTGATGGGGAAAGTGTCGAGCCGTTGTTGGCAATATTTGATGAAATGATGCTGATTGCCAAGACGAGTGATTACATCCGCTTTTTTGATGTGGACAGGCGGCTGCACTTACAGATTGTGCGGATGGCGGATGTAGAAGGGTTAGAGGAGGTTTGGGGGATCGCAAGAAAGCTACAGGAAAAGTTTCATATTGGTACGTTGCAAACTTGTTGGCCTGACTTGCAGATACTATTTGAATCACATCGCCCGTTAGTTGATACGATTTGTAATGGTGATCCTATTGCAGCACAGAATGCTGCACGAGATCATTTGCAGGCGATCTGGTATCGCATTGCAGAGCAAGCGAATGATCCATCACTGCCAAATGATGCTGTATCACGAGTCACTGCATACATTGCTTTTCATTTTCAAGATACATTGACTATCAAATTTTTGGCTAAACATATTGCGGGTGTCACCGAGGGTCATCTTGCGAGATTATTTCGTGCGGCCCATGGATTGAGTATCAGTACATACATATGCAATCTTCGTATGTATAAGGCCGCCAGTCTACTTGAACTTTCTGAACTCCCAATCAGTCAAATTGCGCAGCAGGTTGGGTACAACGATGGCTCGCGTTTTTCAGAACATTTTAAGAGACAATATTCAATTTCGCCTTCACAGTTCAGACAAAAACAAAAAGTCCAGGCGACAGTACACTCATTGTCATTGTTATGAGTCGTATTGGCTAAAGCGTGCCATGAACTCTATATGTCCTTGTTCGATCCTATTGCCAATCTCTTTGGCGGTGCTGTGTAAATCTGATATTCATTGGAAGACATCGCTCAAGACGAAGGCGACTGAACACATCAAACGCTACTCTGTCGAATCCTGCTCTAACTTCCTGTTACATACAAACATATCCGGGTTTTGACGGTTTTGTCGGTTTTGACGGCGCCTCCGGAAGAAAACGCGCTCAGCGTAGCGACCCACACCCGTATCCACACAAAAACCGCCGCGAGCCACGCGTCCTTGGCTCAGCAGCGGTGGTCAGGTTCGGTCTGTTGTTTTGTCTCTCGGTTACCTGCTGAATTTTTTGCGTGTGGCTTTTTTCTTTGGTTTGTTCTTGCTGCCTTTTGGTCTGCCCCTGCCCTCGCGCACGTTGCCATCTTCATCGTAAGAGAAGGATTCCTTCGCGGGGATGATGCCGCCAGTTAGCCCGCCATTGTTGTATTTGTTCCGCACACTCGACACACGATCAAACACCAGCGATTCGCGTCCCGGGAACTCCTTGTGCATGGCGGCTGAGATCTCGGCATCGGTCATGCGGTTCTTCTTGGCTGCACTGGCGTTCTGTTTAAAGAGTAGCGCCCAGTATGCCTGAATGCCGAGGCCAGTGGTTTTGCCCTTTGGACGTCCTGCAACACCGCCCGGTCCGCACGTGCGTTTTTTCGTTGCGGCTTTCCTCGCGACCTTTTTCACTACGCGTTTAGCAGGTGTTTTCTTCGATACCTTCTTCTTTGTGGTCTTCTTTTTCTTTGCCATGTTCAAGTTCCCTTTCTGGTTGTAGCCCGTTGGGCGTGTTCATTCTGCCCCGGTATTTCATGTTTATGTCTGCACATCACTCCATCTCAATTCCATATGGTCAACTTCCCTTTCAGTCGCCCCAAACACACGAGATGACTTTACCTGTCTTCTTATCTACCTTTGCCGTGACCGACTGGGGAACAACGCCGCCAAAGCTGTTGGTGCCTCTGAACTTCATGGTGACGACATAAGAACCACCTTCGTTGAGCTTGACTGTACTGATATGATCAAAGCTGTCGGGGTTCTTCATCTGCTTCTTCACGTAGGCAACCAGGCCGTAATGTGAGCCATCCCAACTGCTGAACTTTGCGGCTCTGGGTGTGACGTTGGCGTTTCTTCCTGTTTTGCCAGACGAGTCATCTTGGCTTACTGCAACAACAATCGCGACGATGAACAGCACCACCACAATGACAAGCGCAATGGGTCCGGCGGTGGTGTTGAACTTGTACATCCCGGGATTCTCTTCACGCTTCTTCCTCATCGCTTCCTTCATCCGAGCGATCTCAGCTGCGCGTCGCTCTTCCTTCGTCATGGGTTGTGGTGGTACTTCGGGTTGCGGTTCAACTGGTGGTGATGATGTTGCCGCTGATGTATCGAAAACGCTTTGTTCGTTCGAACTATTCTCACTGTCTGTATTCACAATCTGTTCCTTTCAAGTGCATAGATAAAGTTGAAGTGATCTTTGGTACGTGCATAAGTTGGCGCATGAAAAAAGGAGCGCCGAAACGCTGCCATCACCAGAACCCTCGCCAAAGGGCACATGACATAGCACACGAACGACGCCCCATACTGGGGGCGCGTCTCAAGTGCCACTGTCATGTTCAAGAACCTTGCGGCCCTTGTTGGCGATTTTCTGGTGAACAGCGACTTGATGACTCGCATCATCTCAAATTGTGAACCGGCCAGTTTCTATCTTTGTGGCCGGGGGTTTGTCGGGCTGAGCATTTGATGCCGCCCAAACAACAAAACATTACCTCTTAATCATAGGTGCAAATATTCGACTTTCACCAAGTTTAACATACCCGTTAGGCATGGCAAGAACCATTAAAAGCACCGGCAGGCTCTCCCGTAAGAGCAAGAACCCGCCAGCGCCATGGAAAGGAAAATCGACTTAGTCTTTTGGCGGCAGCCCGGCAATTTCCCGAGCGATCTGATTGGAAGCGCCGCGTGGGACAAAGTACGCCTCGTATCGATCTCTGTAACGGCACTGCGTGCATTCATTGCGATCACAACACTGATCTGATGTGGTATAAACCCAGTCACCACAAATCCGGCATTTTAAACGCGCATCGTAATCATCTGGCTTTGTATTGTGTTCTTCGTGCGCTGCTTCCATACTTCCATCGTTGATAAATCCGCACTCGGCCAGTTCTTCATCCGTCGTGAAGCGTTTGGGGTACTTTGTTTTATAGGCCATGGTTGGCTCCTTATAAGTAAAAGGGTGATCGTAAAGTAGAATCCACCAAGCATGCGTTAACACACTTGATCGTTGTTGGCATTACTTGTTGTTTTTGCGTTGCTCATTCATGTGGCGTTTTTTGCCTCGTTTATCTTTAGTCACACACATGCGCGCGGGTAACGGTTGCTTCACAATCTCAATCCCAAATTTCCGTTCTGTCTGATGATCGTGAAACTTCCAGAGAACTTCCGGGGGGCGGGGGTTAGTATTCACTCGGCAATAGAAGCGTTGTGAACGAGCGATCCCATTCAGTGATGATCCAGATCGTGTCGCCTACTTTGGTCACGTACGCTGAGAGCACACGGCTTTGCTTCTTAAGATCACCTTCATGTGCAATCGCCTCATCGTTAAGTTGCTTATCATCATCACACAGATCACCCCAGTCACCGGTCTGGTGACGTAAAAGGAAAGCGCCCGATCTTTGGCCCGCTCGCTCCAAGGCTTCCAGCGCACCCTGCGTGGCGACCACACGGCCAAGATCAAAAAGAGGTTTGTCTGATTGATGTCTGATCATTTCAAGCGTCCAGCCTTTCGTTTAACGATTTCATGTTCATTACCCCGCGCCGCCGACCAGCTTCAGGTCCGCGCCATTGAGCATCGCATCATCAAGTTTGTTGACCGCCTCTGGATTAGTCTTGCGGATGCTGTGCCCGTAGGTATCGACTGTCGTTGTGATGGACGCGTGGCCCATCTGATCCTTCACGTAGTTGATGGGCTCGCCGTTCTCAAGCAATTGGCTCGCGAAGGTGTGGCGGATGTCATGAAAGCGAAACCCCGCCACGCCAAGTTCCTTAAGCAATGGGTGGAACACGCGGCGTCTTAAATTGTCGCCATCAATGGGCTTGCCGATTTCATTGGGGAAGACAAGCTGGATGCTGTTGGGCTCGTTCTTGCTTCTGACCGGCACTCGGCAACGCGGCAGGCTGCCGCAGAAGCGATTCAGTAGATCACTTTGATACTTCAATAATGCCGAAGACAACTGCGTCGACATATCAATCCTGCGGTTTTTCTTGGATTTGGTGGTGCTGAAGTGACCGTGGGAGTACGAGCGACGAACGGTGATCGTGCCATGTTTAAAGTCGATATCCGACCACGCTAAACCCAATAGCTCACCCATGCGCATCCCCGTCCGAAATGCGCAGAGCAGCAGCGGGTAGTACATCGGGAATTTGAACTGAGCCAATCTAAGCAGCTTGCCAACCTGGTCGCTGTTCATAGGGTTGATGTGTTTGCTGCCATGCTCGCGTTCCGTCAATCGGCCAAGGTGCTTGCCTAACCGCAAGGCCGGGTGATTGGCGATGACTTCCTCTTCAACGGCGTAGGTAAAAATGCCGGAGATGAGTACACGGATGTTGTACACAGTCCCGTGTTTGAGCGTTTCAGACTTCTCCCGCAATAGTTCGATGACATCTCGCCGGGTGATCTTGTTCAAACGCCTGTTGCCCCACGGGCCAAGCAGGTGGTTATCGATAATGCCTTGGTAACTGGTGTAGGTGTTGCGTTTGAGGTGCCTCTTGGCGTATTGTTCCATGTACTTCTTGGCATAGTCGGCAAATCGTGGCGAGGTCATAGCCGATTCAACTTCCTCCGCCGAGATCACCTCTCCCACACCTTCCTTAATCTCGCGAAGCAGGAACCGGCAACTCGTGTCGTAAACCAGTCGGCCTAACGCCAGCCCTTCCTGAATCTCACGCGCCGCCGCCTCAGCCTGCATGCGGCTCCCGATTTTCTTTGACCGGATGATGCCGTCGTGATGCACAAACAAATGCCACGGCTTACCCGGGCCTTTGGTTTTCTGTCTTACTGTGATTCCCATCTTTTTCGAGTCCTTCGTGTTAGCGTTTCATGGGTTCGCAGGACATCTACACCCAAGGTTTTAAACCGGGTATCGTGCCATGACAAAACGGATTGATGTGTTTATTTGTTGTGTTATTTTGTAATGCGCTACCAACAATTGAGATAAAATTTTTTATCGATTCACCGCAAATGCTGCTGGCAGGCCTGGACAAGCCGCAGGCTCATCCGTTTAAAGTCTATATGTCTTCTCACATCATCTTACGCTCCTATCCATACGGGCCGGTCGCCCGGAGGTCACTGTGCACATCACAATTTGATTGAGTGTCTCATAGAGCACCCTATCACCGCATCACATCTCATTTTTCTTCAGGTCCATCTCGTTCTTTTCGAGAACCTTCGCCAATACGGCAAAGCAATCCTTGTGATGTGAATACTTATGATAGTTATCTTTAATTGCCGTTAATAAATCTTCAGGCAATGAGGTATTGAACATATTGATGTCACAGTAGAACCAGACATATTCATAAGTAAACTCGGCCACAAATGCCATCACAACTCCGATGCACATAGCATCAGGGTTTTTATATTTCGGCTGCCCATCTGGCCCAATTTCGTTTTCAAATTCCAGCACAAGCTCAGCTTCATCTCTTTCATAAAGCTTACAAAAACCCGGAATATTAAATCTGTCGTATTGTGTCATAATATTATTCCTGACTATAAGGAAGTTATTTATCACGAGGCACATACCCCGCGAAGCAAGTACTTTCTCTCTCCGTCCCTCTCCCTGGGCACTATCGATTGCTGATAAGCCCTGAGTCATTTGTTCGCCATAGAACCTCCTCGGCATCTGCCGCATACTCGGGGTTTTCAGATCTTTGAGTCACACACAAATCATGAATCGAGCAACACGTACGCCGTTGTAGGACGCCCGCCCTTATTCGTTTTCTTCGTTGGCTTCTTTTTGGCGATCCCCATCTCAACCAGTTTTTCAAGCAAATCCTCGGCTTGTTTCGAATTGTGATATCCCTTGCGGCGCGCCAGATCTCTCGCTGTGGCAGTACCACCCAACTCTTTCACAGCTTCAACAACTTTCTGCAATTCAGCGTTCTCGCCAGTCATCGAAAACAAGCTGCGATAGACTCGCACCGATTCCGCATCAAACCATCGTGTCAACGTGATAGCCTTTTCCATGACCTCAACGTCAATCTCGGATGGGTATGGCGCATCGCCACCTTCATACGCCCAATGCAAATGCTGAAGAGCCAATGCCAAACGACCTGCCCCGCCTTCCAGCTTCGCTCGCACCGACTTGATCGCGTCATGTGCACCAACCATGGCCAGACCGTTCGCATTGTAAAATCCAGCATAGGCTTCTTCTGCGTCTGTCGATAAAGGTACCTGAACTGGTTTGAGTTGCGGCTTCAGTGTCAATAATTGACCGATGGCGTCTGAATATCTTTTAAGATGCTGGCTATCGATCTGCTCGTTATTCCAACGCGACACATGCTCTGGCGGCATTGCCATGAGCAGACGCGCCGCCATGCCACTTTCAACAAAATTGTTGTCTGTACAAATTCGCCGAAACACGCCAGGCTGGATTCCACCTGTCACGCATACTGCGGCACGCGGCACATGCAAAGTTGGAAAATCGCCCGTCTTACGGTCAATAATTAATGATCTCGCACCGTGCACTGTGAGCCATGTCGCTTCATCACCACCAGCACCCTTGCCTCGATACCGGTTGAAATCACCAAACCAACCCGACAATTCATCACGCGAAAGTAGCAAACCCCGTGGATTCTGCTGCAACTTCTGAACCAGTGCTTCAATCGTGGGTTCGTTAACAACAACGCGCTTAGCCATCGGCATCTTTGTTTTATTCTGCTGCTCTTTATCGAGATCGCGATATGCGGCCAACTCGATCTCATAGTCCAGCATCAACTTACTTTGATGCGCGACCAAAGGCGCTGTGACAAGATCGATTGCAGGTGATTTTCGACTTCCTGACGAAGCGATCAAACTTGTCCAGAGCACATGTGGCTCTAACCAATTTTCCTTGAGCTGAATGACCCGAGAGTTGCCAATCGCCGCGGCAACAACACTTAGAAGTGGCACCGCGAACATCGCAGCATCCACGCACATTGAAATTGACGCGGATGAAAGAAAATCTTGCAACTCGCTTGGATATACTGCCAGCGGAAACGGCTGATATTTATTAGTACTATTATGATTGTTATATTGACTAATGCTTTTAGCGATTGAGCGAACTTCTGAAGCGGCCAGCGGCGGCTGGCATTCTATCGCATTAATCACCTGCAAGGCTTCTGTGAGCGCATTTTGTCCGATTCCGTAGCGCCTAATTGATCCCGCAAGTTGAGCCAGCGTATTATTTCGACTTCCATCTACAAAAACAGAGCCGTCTGTAGCTGCTTGCTGACCTTGAGACTCCGTATGACCGCGCTTGGCAAGACATAACTCCACCACCCATTCCGGAGCCTCTGCTATTTCATTTTCACCGAACGGGGAACCATCCTTCGCCCACCGATAAGATTTTCCTGACGCATGTTTACTAGGCGGAATCACCGCATAGCCGCCCTCGCAACGTATATCAATACCCTGCCCCAGTACATTCACGCCACTCGGCACATCAACACCATCAGGTAACACAAAATATCGATGCTGCCCGCCGCCACCTGTGAGAGATGTCACGGTCGATGGTAATTCCTCAAATTCCTCCTCCAAAGCATCTAGCGATTCAAAGCCCGATGACTTCTTGTCAATATCAATCACGAGCAATGACGACTCAGAACCAGTGGCTACACCCCAGTTCGCACTTGGATCTGATTTGAACCATTCGGCAACTTGTTTGCCATCATCACTTGCGTTGCGCAAGCCATTGCGAACCAGCTTCGCGTTTGGATGCTTGCCTGCTGAGCCACAATCAGCCTTGCCGCATGCACAATCACCATTCTTCACGGCGTGCAGCGGCAACAAAGGCCACCCCATGCGTGCCAATCTCCGTAACTGACCTATTTTGCTTAAACTTCTATAATTTTTTTTCTTCTTGCTCATACCGACTCCTCAATAATTTCCCGCAGCACTTGCTGCATTCGAATCTCTTCATCCGTTACCTGGGCCTGCGCACTCTCTATCCATTCTCGAACGGCCCTGAACGAGAACCGCACCTTGCCACCACATCTCAAATACGGCAGCGGGTTGTGCTTACGATTCCGCCAATTCCTGATCGTGCGTTCGGTCACCCCGAATCGCTGGCACAAACACTTTGTATCTACCAGATCATGCATGTATAATATCTTTTAAGCCATATGTATTGATTTTTCAATAGCTCGAAACACGTTTATTGTCTATGTACGGATAATTTGACAAATTTATTTAAGCCATATTAAAAGCGGCAGAAAGAAATGACCATGACTGTAGACGAGAATCACGACTTCGAACGAGTAACACCGGCACTTGCCGCGGTCGAATTCAATGCTACCGCCGAAGTGTGCAAACACTTTGCTTCTCATCCTGATGCCTCGGAAGTGAATCTGCTTGAGAGACGGATCTTCCATCTCAGAAAAGCCGTTATCGCATCAGCGGGCAGAAGACAGATCGTCCCTGCAGAAATCTTATATTTTGAATATCAGGCCAACATCACCACAGTCGAACACCACCAATCCTTTAGAGAAGAATTACTGGAATACGTAGACACGGACCGGCTCTGCAAAATTACCCTAGAACGCCCGCAACAATTTAGAAAATCCGGATTACATCGATATGCAAACAGCGACGAAGATCAACTAAGCACCATGGTCGACCTACTAAGCGCCAATCGCTCATCCGCCACGTCAATCGCAAAGCGCATGACAGAGAAGCGGCTCTTCCTCAACAGCAAAACAGCCCAAGGCCTTCTCAGGAAGTACCGCACGGAAAACAAACGCCTAGAAAACTGGCCACTAACTAACCTGATTGTTGGCAGCATTTATGATCATCTGCCGTACAGAGAAGACCGCAAAGTAGCCGAGCAAATCGGCAAGCTCATTAATACGATGACGGAACATGGATACCCACCGCTTCTCAACTATTACCTCATCCAAACATTTCAAACGCTGCCCCTGTTGGAACCCAACCCGCACTGGCAGCCAAAGAAACACTCCAATATCGAGCAGCTCATCGCGTACATCCGCAAAGGCAACAGCAAAAATGGAGAAATCTAAAGGACGCATACCCCCGGGAAAATTCAAACCATCGCCCCACCGCGGATACATTTGGCCTAAGACACTTCAGATCAGCAAAGAGCATGAGCAAGATGACACATGCGTGAAGGGTTTCGTCGGTTTCGTCGGTTTTGACAAGAGACAAAAAATAGCAGGCTGATACCTCACGCGTACACATCCCCAACGAGAAACAATAGGGCCCTCGGACCTACCAAACACCTCTAACCTTCGATTCTGGCCAAAGAGGTCACATTCACTCGCTTTAAACCTTACCGCGAAACCGACAAAACCGACGAAACCCCTGCCCCCAGCACACCCCAAACCAATAGCCCGCAGGTCATTCATCGCGCCGGCGTCCAACATCTGCACGTTAATCTGATACAGGTAATCAGGTTAGAGAAGTAAGCCGCCAAACACAGAGATGAATACGGACGATTTACGGCTTGGCATCACCACGCAACCTGCCGAAAAACTGCATGCACCCAACACTACAGAATGACACTGGATGCACGAGGCGCGATGCTCTCGTGTTTCAAAGACATAGCTCTGGACGAGCCGGGCAAGCGCACAAAACGCTACTCTGTCAAACCTCGCTCAAATTCCCGTTACGCACCACATCCTCAGCTGGGTTTCGTCGGTTTTGACGGTGGCCAATAGAACAAAAAAACCCCTTCAACTAAATTGCAGCAAAGACAGCCACAAAAACCCGACTTTAGCGGTCAAGTGCGGACTGTTAAGTTTGATACGGTGCGAACTGTCTTCAAGTAACAACCCTACGAATTCAGTAGATAAGCATGTAAACGATCTAATGCTAGAGCAGCTTGCCGCGACAGAAACCGTTAGACATAACTCAGAGAACACTCCGTATCAACTTCTACTTGGGTTTACGGCGATGAATCGTAATATCTGTCGCTCCGATCCAATACGCGCCAGGGTTGACCCAGGATTGCGGGGGCGTGCTGTCGAAGAAAACGGTGAAGCGATTGGTTCCCGTTGGGACCACGGCGGTATATCCGGTGCTCAGTAGTGGAGCAAAGATGACCGGTTCGGTCCACGTATGTCCGCGGTCGAAACTGAAAATAATCCCGCCACCCCATCGGGGAACGGCCAGACCGCCGAACGTCAACGCGATAACACCATCACGGTAGGCCAATCGCGGGAAGCATCCTCGCGCATCCTTCATTTGCTGAGGTTTTGACCATGTTTTGCCTCCATTTTCACTTCGCATCAGGATAACCGAGGCACTGGGCACCCCGGGTTCGAAGTACAGGTCGGGTGGCAGTTGTGCAATGCTCGGGTGGATCTCATCACCCTTAACGGTGTAGCTCAAGTCGTGGTATGTTGCGCGGCCCTCCGCAAACAATGCTTCATCCAGATAGGACTCATCATCTACAGTGCGCGCGACGCAGATGAGTGTTTGTTCGTCCAGTGCTACTAGGCTGGGCTCAACGCCACCATAGATTCGCCATCCCGTTGCGGTCAAATCTTCGCTGATTGGATCGAGGCTCTTCTGATCGGCGAGTATGGACACAAATTTCCAGGTTCGACCCTCGTCTTGCGAACGCACCAGATACAGCCGCCAGTTCATCACCACATCGGCGTCATCTACCAGCTCTTCCCCCTGCATAATTGAAAGCAGGTCTCCATTTGGTGTTCGCACCAAGCCGCTGTGGAACCACTGTAAACGCGCTGGGTCAAAGATATCGGTTGGCAGATGAAGCAATGCAGGCTCAATGGCCTCAATCGTTTTCCCCCGGTCGTTGCTCATCCATCGCTCGGTCTGGTAAAGACCTGGTTGATCGGGCACGGGCGTAGGATCGAATCGCATCAATAGCAACCGTCCATCGGCGAGGAAGACCGAGTTGAGTTGATCGATCTTTGTGTCGCGTGGCCGCCATGTATCACCTTGATCCTCCGAGGCGATAGTATGCGTTCCCGTCAATAAGATGAGGTCATCGTCCGCAACTACTAATGCTGAACGGGCTTGACGCATCAGCACACGCAGGGAGCCGACAGCAACGTGGGCTTTGTCTAGGCTGAATTCGCGCGTAGGCCAAGCACTACGGACCGCCAGCGGTTCGGCCGGTTGCCTCGGCGTGGCACGCGCGTCGGCCACCTTGGCCTGTATTATAATTTTGTACAACCACGCCTCGGGAAGTTGTTGCGGATCATTGGCCAACAATTCCAAACCGCTGAACGCACTGCCACCTCCTAAACCGGCGTCGAAACGTCCGACGGGCTTGCCATCAACTATGATCGCGACTTGCCGTCCACGAAATTGAATCTTTACGATGTGTGGCCCGTCGGACAAAACACTGGAAAATGTTTCGCCTTCGTTCGGATTGATTTTGCTGAAGCCGATATGCGTCGGTGTGAATGCAACCTCAAAGAAGCGTACTCCGTTGTGAAGTCGCAGATACAGTCGACCCGCATCAATGCGCAATTTAAGAACGACAGTCAAACTGCCACCCGGCTCAATCGCGTAAGTCGGGATCAGCCCATGCGGGCTTTGCAAGCGACTACCTAAAGGCCAATCCAAGAAATGAATCGCCCCATCTTGGCGTTGCACGCTTGACTGCGCCGAGGGATCGGGAAAAGAAAAATTCCAACCGCTTGGCGGCGCGTTCGAGATTTGCGTATCCGGCAGAACGTCGTCAGGTCCGAAGCGATAGGCCGTCGTATCGGCGAAACACTGCGAAGTGATGCCACACCACAACAAGCAATTCAGAATAAGCACAATACAACGAACATTCATCAGTCTATATTCCTATATCAAAAATGAACCCCAGGCCAAGCGTGTCACTGCCGAATCCTCTTGACACCAGTTTCATCAGAAACTCGAACTTTATTATTTTCGGTCCCAAAGATTATTCAGAGGTTCGGTGCTGACCGATGTCAGTTCCACGTAGGGCTGCAGAGGGTCTGCTACCTTCACTGCCGAGACATGACCATCAAACCACGCCACATTGACTGCATGTTGGGCGTGACGGGCGTGAGGATTGAGAACCGGATGGGGGAAGTCCTGCACCACATAGTAGCCCCCGATGTTGGTTCCGCCAAAATAACCTGGAGGCAACGGGTTATATTCGGAATCGACGAGGACAATTGTTTGGGCTCCCTTGCGAACATCCTCCGTGCGGGCCGGCGTGTTGGCAGGGTTTGGATGAGACGGTATCCGAAAACTCGATCCGATATGATAGAAATTGTAGCCATAGTGCGACCAGTAAAGGCTCTGCTGATCGGTAGCGGGCTCAACGACCGCGTCTTCCAATGAATAAGCATCCTGTACTCGATACGTCGGGCAAGTAAAGATATCGGTGGGCAAAAAACCCAATCGCAAAAGCGTGTTGCCCCAAGGGCGCTGCGGCCCCACCGGGTGAGCTGAATTTAGATACGGCGGAAAATAACCATTGTTTTCGTTTGAATAAACAACCATCGCCATGACAATCTGCTTCTGATTGCTTAAACACGAAACGCCGCGACCTGCTTCACGGGCTGCGCTCAATGCGGGGAGCAGAATCGAAATAATCAGCGCAATAATAGATATCACTACTAGTAGTTCGATCAGCGTAAAAGCATTATTCTTATGTTTATTCATCTTTTTTCTCCTGCGGCGAAGGAAGAATAGAAAAGGGAAATATCGCTCACGGACGATTAATCCGTAAGCGAGCGCTAGAAATGAGCATGTGGGAATCAGATAGCAACTCGGCGCCTTATCGCAAGGCCACCCAGGCCCAGCAATATGATGGACGCCGGCTCAGGAACAGTGTTGACCGTGGCGGACCAATTGTCGGTCAGGAGATACGCGACGCCACCAGCAGCAGGATCGTTTATCGACGAGTCATAGTGAGCAAGGTAACCAAAACTGATCTCACTTCCGAGAGCCGAAAAATCTGGATTGGACGCAAAGTTGGCTGAACCGTCCTGACCCAGGCCAGAGCTGAACTGCCCAAAGTCGCTGGCCAGCAGGCCGGTATCACCGATGGTGGTGAGCGGCGCGCCGGGGCCAGCAGGCAGCGTTTCGAATGCGCTGCGGAAGTAATTGCCATCTTGGATCAGAAACAGCGCCACGCGAGCACCATCAGGAGACCCCTTGCGGACATCCATGGAATAATCAACTGTTCCGATCGCTCCATCTACCGAAGGCGTAACGGTCTGTACCGTGAAGCGTTCGCCGACCCCCCAAGCAACCCCGGGGGCTTCGCTATGAGGAAAGCCGTGGATTAAAAAGCCCGAGGCATCGTAACGTTGATAGCCATTACCGATACCTGTGACGTACAGGCCAGATGCCGGGGAACCAGCATCGACAGCAACAGCCCAATTTCCGCTGGCCGTCGAGGGGTCCGGGTCAGAGAGAACAATCGGTGCCGCATTAGAACTCGTCACAGCACCAGCTCCAATCAGCATCGCCGCAACCACCACAGCCAAATCAATTTGTCTTATCAACATACAATTCTCCTAGTAAAGGGTCTTACGGCATGGGAGCAGGCATGAAACCGGCCAAGAATACCATCCGCACAGGTCAAACAAAACTTAACAGAAAATTGGCTTCTGTCAATACAAATCCGATCAATTGGGCAATTAAGCTATAAACTATTATTTTATAGCAACATATGAATATATGATAAGTTCTACGTGATATTTACAAACCTTATTGTATTGACACATAACAAATTGGCATGTATTATTGCATACTGTGCCCGTCCCTTCATGCGTGTACGTATGATGGGACATATTACCTATAACAGGAGCTACGTATGAGTCTCGCACCATCCTCCTCTGATGCGACGCTAGCCGGACGCAACTCGAAATATAAGTATGTGGAGCTGACCCAGAATCTAATGCGAAGCATGGCTCGACGGCAGATGCGGGTCGGTGATAGGTTGGGAACCGAGAAAGAATTGTGTGAAGAATATGGACTGAGCCGAATTACCGTTCGTCAGGCTCTGTCCATTCTTGAAGCGGATGGCTATATCTATCGTAAGCAAAACAAGGGAACTTTCGTCAAACGAAGCGTCGGTTCGGCCAGCGACATGCAGATCCTTCGCGGAACGATCGTCGTCGCAATCGAAAACAATATGGGGCTCGACCCTGTCGAATCAACTGCTGAATTCACGTTGTTCCGGGCCTTGGAACGCGAGTTGGCCGTACACGGCTTTTCCGTTCGCGTCATCGGCTTAGGCGATAACACTGAACGGGACAGATCTCGGCTTCTGCACGCGGTCGGAGATTCGGACGTCGAGGGCGTTTGCGCGATCGGCCCCAGCTTTGAACCTTATCGCTCGACGATCGGCGATCTGCCTCTGATCAGCACCGCGACTTTTCATCCCACTGACGGCATCTGGGTCGGTACCAACGCTCAATCGTTCACCCGAACTTGCGTCGATCACTTGATCCAGAAAGGACACCGTGAGATCGCCCTAGTCTGTGGTTCATGGATTGATGACCGAGGCCTCATGGGCTTCATTGCAGGATATCGCGAGGCTTGCGAATCGCACGGCATCCCCTTTTACCGTGACCGCGTTTATCACGCATGTCAAGATGAATCGCTGGTCGGATTAGCACGACAGGCGATGTCATCCCGCGTCCCGCCCACGGCAATCTTTGTTGAAGGTTGGCGTGGCTGCAATGCCGTGCTTGCCGCAGCAAGCGAGTTGGGCATCTCGATTCCCGATCAGTTGTCGCTGATAGGCAGTGGACAAAACGTTCTGAACATCAAGGTCCCACTGCCAATCACAACTTACGTCTCTGACAATGAGCAACTCGGTCGCCATATAGGCGATCTGCTAACCCAGATGATTGATGGCGGCAGCATGCCGGATGAGCCCATCTGGATCGAAGGCGAAATTATCGAGCAAGGGTCTGTTCAAGTGTTGAACCAACACAAGTCTTGAAAGTTGAACTCTAATGACAGCTACTGTTTCAAACCAAAGTAACCTTGTGAATGTTGGCGGTGAAATCAACGAGACGGTCTGCACGTTGACTACCGGCATGTTGTTCAGCAACGATAAACCACACCTGCATAGCGTTCACGGCTATTTTCCTTCGGTTGTATCGTTGGGCGGCGACGAAGTTTTCGCGATATATGCATGTGCAGAGGCTTTTGAGGCCGTTGGGATGCGCATTGAGATGGCGCGATCACGTGATGGCGGCAAGACGTGGCAGCCTGAGGGCCCTTTACCCACCTGCTTACAAAGCGATGATCCATTTACAGAAGCCGGCCGGGTGTCGATCAGCCCCGAAGGTGAACTGATCGTTGTCGTCAGTCGCTGGGACCGGCGTGGTCGCACCGAGGAAGGGTTGGCCAATCCCGAAACACTGGGCGTCTGCCCGAATCAATTCTTCCTCATGCGCTCTAACGATGGAGGACAAAGTTGGGATGAGCCTTCCCCGATCAAGCCCCCGCTGGTCGGACCGAGCTTCGAGTTGTGCGCCCCAGTAACATTCCTGCGTGACGGGCGCTGGCTACTATCGACTTCGACATGGCGTGACTGGGACGGCGTGTTGCCAAACGGCAACCGTATGGTCGCGTTTGTTTCCGATGACCGTGGCAAGACTTGGCCCCGACACCTCGATGTCATGCATCATCCCGATGATACAGTCATCTATTGGGAGTCTAAGGTAATCGAACTGGTCGACGGCACGCTGTTAGCCAACGCTTGGGCCTATGACGAAGCGGCTGAACAAGATCGTCCTATTCACTTTGCCACCAGCAATGACGGAGGGCAGACTTGGACCGACCCACAATCAACCGGTCTTTCAGGCCAAACCATGACGCCGATTCAACTCGACGACGGCAAGTTATTTTGTGCATATCGAAGGACTGATCGCCCCGGGCTCTGGGTGCAGATTGTCAAGATTAATAACGGGCGCTGGTACAACGAGTCGGAGAAGCCGCTGTGGGGGAATCAGGTCACGACGGCAGCCGCCGACCAATCGATAATCGATCACTTCCACACGTTGCGGTTCGGAGCACCGTCACTCTGTCGCTTGAACGACGGCACAGTTCTGCTTGCGTTTTGGGGCTACGAGGATTGCGTCAGCGGTATACGCTGGTTCAAGGCGTCGTTCATAAATTAAGACCCGCGCCAGTCGTTGGTGTTGAGGATTCATTGCATCCATTTGAGGAACATTGAGATGAGTTACGGTAGGATCTTCGCGGTGTGTAGCTTGGTGGCAGCGACAAGTTCGACAACATTAGCCAGGGAGTTGCCGGATTTTGGATTAATGCTTAACGACGACGGCGACTTCTCTTTCGTCGGTGTTACGCCGCAACGGTCTGTGGAAGATTTACAAGCACACGTAGGCGCGTTGGCAGGTACCGTGGTCAAGACACTGACCTACGGAGCTGGCGTAGACGTGGTCTATTACCCCACGGAAATCGGCAGCGTCTGGCGATGGCGCGACACGCCCTTGGACACCCCCGTCGAAAACCCAAAAAACGAAAACGAGATGTGGCACCAGCGCATCAGCAAGATTGTGGACGGCTTGGCCGCTGGTATAGACCCGATCCGAGTCGCCGGCGAAAAGGCCAAATCACTGGGCATGTATTTCATGCCTAGCTATCGCATGAATGACGACCACTTCATCTTCGATCCTTTCGAGAGCCCTTTGACCGGAGAGTTCTGGATCGAGAATCACGAAACGATGACGATCAAGGATTCGCCGATCCTCAGCGACGATCACTATGGCAATCTCCTGGATTTTTCTCACAAAGAGGTGCGGGAGTATCGGCTGGGCATCATCTTTGAAATGATCGATCGTTACCAAGATATCATGGACGGTTTTGAGCTGGATTTTAATCGGTCGCAGGTGCTTTTCCCCAGGGGCAAAGGGCCTGAGCGGGCTCCGCTGATCACGGACATGGTTCGTCAGATCAGAAAAAAATTAAACAAGTTAGGCAAGACCAATGGACGCGAGTATTACTTACTCGTCCGAGTCCCACCAAGCCTGAAAAATTGCATGTGGGCCGGTATGGACATTGCGGCATGGATGGATCAAAAACTGGTCGATGTATTGATCCCCGCGCAACTTATGACCTTGGCGCACGACATGCCGATCCATGAGTTCGTGGCACTTGCGGAACCTGCGGGAGCACAGGTGTACCCAGCGATCTATCCTCGTACCATCTATCGCTGGCCCTTGCTGGCCAACCCAACGCCCGCAAACTTTAAATCCACCGCAGCGCGAGAAGTCACTTCCGCACTGGTGCGGGGTGCCGCTGCAAACTATTGGGACATGGGCGCGTCTGGCTTTCAACTCTTTAATTTCCATCACGAAGACTGGGGTGTGCGCCCGTACACTGACCGCGTGTACCGCATCTTCCGTGACTTGGCGTCACCACAATCGCTTGTTTTGGCAGATAAAGTTTATGCGGTGACTCCCGGTTTTTACTTGGACCATGAAGATACTTATCAGTATCGCAAGCAGATCCCGACCTCAATTAATGTCGGCTCTTCAACCCGAATGACCTTCCCTGTCGGGGAAGACTACAGCGATCCGTCAGCCGCGACCTACCCTGACAAGACCGTCCTTATGATCGGCTTCAACGACTTGCCGCAAAAAGCAAAGATTAGTATTTCTCTCAATGGCTCGAAAATCTATGACGGCCCAACGGCAGACCACCTGATTGATCCCGACGGCGTGGCGCCGGTTACGTCAGCAGCAAAATCGGCGTCACTCCTCTTTCAAATCCCAATCGACAAGCCTGCTTTGTTGGTTCAAGGCGAGAACGTGTTGGAAGTAAGTATCGACACGAGCAAAGTCAAATCGGGTGCAGCTGTGGAGATCGCTCAATGCGAGGTCGGCGTTTTCTACGATCGCAAATACTTAAAAATGTTGTTTGAATTGTGAGACATCTCTGTGTCTTAGAAATTTACTTCGCTGGTTTTGGAAAGAGAAAACGTTTGATGACATTATTTCTTCTTAAACGCGCGATGCTTGCATCGATGATCATATATCTTGCATCGATCACACAAATCGCATGGGCGGAACGGCCTGCGGTACCTGACTTCGGCGTCATGCACAACAGTGATGGCGAGGTGGTGTATCCGTATGCCGACCTTACACAGACGACTCAGCACATTAATAACCTGCTGGAGACACTCGAAGACTCCCCCGTACAAACGTTTACCTGGGCCATCGGCTCCACATCCGAACTGCTGCACTATCCAACCAAAGTCGCGAGCAATTGGGGGTGGCGCAGCACGCCCTCAGATGACACGCCCGTGTGGCACGACCGTGTCCAACATGGACGGCTCTACGCGACCCAAGGTTACGACCCCGTCCGCGTGGTGGCGAACAAGGTCAAGAGTATGGGACGAAACTTCGTCCCTTCGTACCGCATGAATGACGACCACCACGTAAGCGACCCCTACAACTTCCCAGCGACGGGCGAGTTTTGGTTCAACAACCAAGACAAGGTTATCGGCTCATCGCCGGTCGCGGGTTACGACTACAGCAACCTGCTCGATTTCAAACACAAAGCGGTACGTGATTTCCGTATGGCCGTCATCAACGAATCCATCGATCGCTATGCAGACGTGATGGATGGGTACGAACTAGACTTCAATCGTGTCCAGATCTATTTCGCTCCTGGCGAGGCCCAAGCCAACGCACACCTCATAACGGAGATGGTGGCCCAAGTCCGACAGAAGCTCGACGACGTGGCGACACAAACCGGCCGACAACAGACACTGTTTGTACGTGTGCCTCCCGCGTTGCACAACAACGAGTGGGCCGGATTAGAGGTTGAGAAATGGATTGCAGATCGGCTGGTCGATGTGGTGATGCCGTCTCAACTCCAGACGTTATCACACGACATGCCCATCGACGATTTCGTCGCGATCGCAGAGTCCTCAAACTCAGGCGTTAAAGTTGTCCCGAGCCTTTATCCGCGTACCAATTTCGGCTACTCCTTCCGTGAACGACCGGACGAAACGACTTACAAATCACCTCATCTCCCGAACTCCCGCGTCGCCGACGCCAATCTGCTTCGCGGGGCGGTGAGCAATTATCGTTTTCTTGGTGCGGACGGGTTCGAAGTCTATAACTTCGGCCTGCCCATCGTTGAAGCCGGTTATGAAGGTATCGATGCTATGGCCAGCGACCATCCCACATTGGGCAAGGACCGCGTTTTCGCTATCACACCAGGTTTCTTCACCGATAACGAAGACACATTCCAATACGCCAAACAGTTGCCTGAAACCGTCGGTGTCTTCAGTAGCAAAAATTTTGAGCTGCTGGTCGGAGACGACATCAATCAGATGATCCGCGAACGGCCCAGTGATGTGCTACTTCGCTTCGGGTTGACTGGAGTTGACTCGGATTTACCACTCCGCATCGTCCTCAACGGCCACCAACTCCATGCCGGATCAATTCGCGATACTTTCTTCACGACGGACTTAGTCGGCACCAACGACGGGCCAGATAGCTACTTTTATATTACCGTCGGTGACTTGCGTAACCTCGTTCAAGGCACAAACACGATTACGGTTACTAATCCTTCGTTGCAAGGTGAGGTACGGTTCACCGACATTCAACTGGGCGTCTTTGGCGCATCAATCCCCACCGTCGATGGCCCCGTCCAAACGATAAAACAACCCCAAACCAATAGCCTCAAGCAAGTGTATTTCGATACGTCCGGTACCGCGATGACTTTTACCGTGAGCAATCGAAAGCCCAACGGGTTTGAAATGGGGGGCGGGGGCATCTACATCCGGGGCGATGCGGTGACACCAAGTGGCTCTTACGATAGTGCAGCCGGTTTTTTGTTTGACCAAGCGGCGTATTACCCGACGGTGGAGGGCGCACTCGAAAGTATCGACTACAGTTTTTGGCTGGGCAAACCGTCTGCCTCCCGGTCCACATCTTCTGTCGGCATCCTGCTGATGCAGGACGGCAAGTATTTCACCACCACAAACCCGGCGATACTTCAAGATTTCATTGTCGATGAAACATCTGTGGCAGTCGCGAACCTCACCATGCTGGATTTCTTCGAAGAACGCAATGATGGCGACGGCTTGGTTCTGATCAGAGATTCGCACCCCGATTTCTCGGCACAAGGTGCGCCGATTTACGTGGGCTTTTTGCTCAGCCAAACCGGGGACCCAACAGTCGGTGGACCTCGTACGGAAATCGACGATGCTATTTTCACTTTCAACCGCGTGGTTATTCCCGAGCCCACCACGCTGTCGATGTGCATCGCATTGTTGGCCGTCGGCCGAGGTGGTTTGCGAACACCTCGCGCTAAGTTATTCGGCGTTTCGGAAATTGTAGAGTCAATATGAAAAAATTAAACCTCAGCCGCTTGATCGTCACGGCGATCAGTACATACATGATTGTATTTCACATCGTGTCTTCTGCCTCTGCAGGTACGGACTTGGTTTCAGGCCATCTCCCGGAGCTGCCGAATGACACTGGCTTCGCGGGAATGTTTGCCGGAACCAGCCAAGGCGTACTGATCGCTGCGGGGGGAACGAATTTTGTAAAAATCGATCCGACCGCGTCTCCAGTCAAGCAATGGTATGACGGCATCTACGTCTTGCCGTCCGCTGACGATGCGTGGATTGAGTCCGAGCAGCGCCTGCCCAAACAATTGGCCAATGGTGCCTCGGTCACCTATGACGACGCGCTGATTTGCATCGGCGGTGATGACGCCCGTGAGTGTTATGCCAATGTCTATGTGCTGCGGTGGCGAAACGACAAAATCGAAATCAGTGAATTGCCGCCGATGCCTTCTCCACGTGCACATCATGCTGCGGCGATCGTCGACGATATCCTTTATGTTGCGGGCGGGATTGAACAACCAATCGCCACAACATCGACTAACACGTTCTGGGCACTGGACCTGTCTGTAACCCATGCAGAGCGCCGGTGGGGGATACTCGAACCTTGGCCTGGACCCGCACGACATTTAGCCGTCGCCGGTTCGATTGATGGAGCCTTCTATCTGATAGGTGGTGTCGGTCAGACCGCTGATAATGATGGAAACCCGACTTGGCAGGAACCCTATCTCCATGATGCTTACCGGTATGACCCCGCCGCCCAGAATGATGGGGAACATGCGGCGTGGACGAAGTTACCCGACCTGCCCCGATCAGCCATCGGAGCGGCATCGCCGGCCCCGGCAATGGGATCAAGCCATCTACTGATTATCGGAGGAGTAACCGAGGCGGACCAGCACTCCGACCAGACTTCATACAACGGCTTCACTCGCGAGAGACTCGCATTCCATCTGCCCAGTACACAGTGGACGAGCTTGACGCCAATACCCCAAGGCGAATCTCGCGTCGTCCTCCCCGCTGTCGAGTGGAACGAGCAATGGGTATTGGTTGGAGGGGAAGTCGCCTCCAAAATCAGAACGCCCATGGTCACGACACTGAATGTGTCTACTACTTTTGGATGGCTCAATTGGCTGACGCTGGGTGCTTATCTGATCGCGATGTTGGGAATGGGGCTGTATTTTTCCCGTCGCGGAAACACCACTCACGATTTTTTCCTCGCCGGCCAACGTATCCCTTGGTGGGCCGCCGGCCTGAGTGTTTATGGCACGTTGTTGAGCGGAATCTCTTTCATGGCGATCCCTGCCGAGACCTACACCAGCGATTGGGCCATCGTCATCGGTACCATCCTGCTGATCCCCATGATGCCGTTGATTATCTATTGCTATCTCCCATTTTTCCGTCGACTCCATGTGGTAACCGCATATGAATATTTGGAGAAACGCTTCAACCTTCCCATCAGGCTTTTTGCCAGTTGCTCCTTCATCTTGTTTCAAGTTTCTCGCATGGGAATCGTGTTGTTCATCCCCGCCATCGCGTTGGCCGCAACAACAGGCATCGACATCTATTTGTGTATCCTTGTGATGGGGATCATCTGTGTGATCTATACCGCAATGGGAGGCATGGAAGCCGTGATCTGGACCGACGTGCTACAGGTGTTGGTGCTCATCGGCGGTGCGGTACTTTGTCTAATCATTGTGATCTTGAATGTAGACGGCGGAATCCCTGAGGTGATAAAAACAGCCAACAACGCGGACAAGTTCCGAGTGTTTGACTGGGGTTGGTCCTCCGAACGATCGGTCGTATGGGTCATGCTTGTTGGCTTCTTCTTCCTGAATCTCGCGCCATTCACATCAGATCAAAGTGTTGTGCAACGGTACTTGACAACGTCTGATGAAAAACAAGCAGGTCGCAGCCTCTGGCTTAATGCCTGGATGGTATTACCAACAATTCCAATCTTCTTCGGGCTCGGCACGGCGCTCTATGTGTTCTATACCCGCAACCCGAGCGTCATCGCACCGCAAATCAGCAGCGAAGTAGTGCCATGGTTTATCGTTCATCAGTTGCCCGCAGGCGTCGCGGGGTTAATTATCGCTGCAATCTTTGCAGCAACCATGTCATCAATGGATAGCGCATTAAATAGTATCTCGACTGTCTGCGTCAACGATATTCAGCAGCGATTCCGCCCGCAAACCCAAGATCATACCGCAGTATTGACCGCGAAAAGCCTCACCATCGTGTTCGGAGTTTTCGGGACAGGAACCGCCGTCCTGCTAGCAGCAAGTGACATACAGTCATTGTTCGAGTTATTTCAGGCTTTTCTCGGCGTACTGTGTGGTAGTTTAGCCGGAGTTTTTGTACTTGCTATTTTCAGCCGCCGCACCAATGCCACTGGAGCGTTGCTGGGCGCAATTGTCGGCAGCGCTCTGCCGTTGATCGCACAAGCCATCAGCAACACCAGCCCGTATCTGTTTGGCGCTATTGGCGTTGTTGCAACAGTCATCACCGGTTATCTGTTTAGCCTGATTCTGCCAGGCAAGGCAAACGGACATCTGTCAATACCTGGTGGCATGCTGAAAGCAAATCCTGTCGCAGATCGACTGGTTACAAATCAACCGGTCACGAATCGACTGGACAGTTAACCCAAGTATCTGTGGTCCCTCCAATCGGTTGCGACCTAAAACTTCGATCGAAACCCACCCCACAGTTTGAGATTATCAATTCATATGTCCGCACCGGATTTCTATTTCGCGATTAACGACATCTTTCGGCACATCCACGATGTCCACGGGAAAGATCGCCTGATTGACTACTGGGAATCGCTAGGCCGTGAACATTACGCAAAACGCAACACCGACTGGAAAACCGGTGGACCTGAGGTGGTAGTAAATGATTGGCGGAATTACTTTGCGAAAGAACCTGGCGCTGAAGTTGAGGTAAGTTACACCAACGACGAGGCATTGCTTGATATTCGTGTTTGCCCGGCAATTAAACATCTACGTGATCAACAGCGGGATATCGTGCCATATTTTTGTGAGCATTGCGACCACATCTGCGGTGCCCAAGCGGAGGCCGCCGGGTATCGGTTTAAACGCAGCGGTGGAATGGGTTCGTGCCGCCAGCGATTTATCCAATTACGTCACCCGAATGAAAACTGCACGGGAACAGCAAAAAATCCCACTAGCACCCTTTAGGCTTGAGGACACCATGCTTGGATGCCATGATTTCTGTGGACACTACGATTGGACCTTCGCCTATCTGGGGCGAACGCTTGGCCGTGAATCAGTCAATCATCTCTGGGCCCAAGCGATCAAGCACGCTCAACACCACTACGCCCAAGCGGGACACGCGCAAGGCCTTCAAGGACTGTACAACACCTGGACCGCAACCGGCAAAGACGAACAATGCGATTGGACTTTCCAAGTCGATGAAGAAAAGAACATCTTGCGGTGGGATATGCGAAGTTGTCCCAGTAAAGGTTATCTCATCGACAACGACCTGAATGCCGACGAGGACTACTGTGATCACTGCATGGGATGGATCATCCCGGCTCTAGACGAGATTGGAGCCGAGATAGTGGGGCACGAGCACAATCATTTTGGGCAGTGTTGGGCGGAAATACGGATGCGAGATCGGCCTTCAGACTCATCAGGTTTAGATGCCAACGAAATCACCGCCGACCCACGTTGGTCTCAAGGCTATATTGATCGCTGGAAGAACAACGTCAAACTACCACTCTTGAAGCATGCTTCAAGTGACTCGGTAACGTGCATCCGCGATTGGTTTGATCGCGAGCAACGGCTCGCAGTAATCGGCCGTGGTCCAAGCGCAGCAGATGGCTGGATCGATCAACAGCCTCCTGGCAGCGCTCTTGTCATCGACCCGACCTACAGCCGACCGGACGTATTCACGGGTGAACCACGCGGTGTGCTGATAGGCGATCGTTCGTGCGATCTAAAAGGAATCGCTCGCAGATTTAACGCAACCGCCCCCGAAAAACGTCCGCTCTTAATGCACGCGTTTCTCCCAGGCGCACCGGCACTGCCCTTCGCGAACTTCGATCTCCCCAGACCCATCCCTATTCTGCCCCTGCTCATTCGAACGGGGCTTTACCTGCACAAACCGAACGAACCATATCCGACGACCGGCGTATTTGCTCTGCTAATCGCCGCCGCACTTAAGAAGCCAACCACCGTCGTCGGCATCGATCTTTATAAACACCCCAGCGGCATGCACTATGTCAAACCCGCTGACAATTATTGCCTTGCTAAGTCGATCGATGGCCCTTGGCCCGTAAATCACAGTGAATCCTGTGATGTGCACTACATACGTTTGGCAATGTCACACCTTAAAGAAAATGGCGTTTATCACCCGTCATTACATGCTTGCTTATAGACTTCTATCATCAACGACTTTCATATCTTCGGATCAGCTTGATTCGTATTGACGACCTTTGCAGTTAGCAGCGGAGCCAAACCCCGCGAGGTCGTTCGCCGAAGATCGACCAGATTCCGATGCACCTCTCGCTTGACACGAACCAGCACAACACAATGCTTTCCGCTTCTTTCCGCATATTTCCGCTTTTTACCGGATCAAAAAGGAAGAACAAAAATCGTAAAGCGATGCCTATCCTATGGTTAGACGCTATCGCCCTCACCCTCTCATAACCCGGAGGTCACAGGTTCGAATCCTGTCCCCGCTATTTTAAAACTAGAAACGCCCGTCACTTACGTGATCGGCGTTTTTTAGTGCGCTGAGCCGGGCTTGCCTCAGGCTTGCCAGCGGCTTGCTTGGGCTTGCCGAGGCGTGTGACATCCATTTCAAATACCCGGAGGCCAATCAGACCGCGAACCGACCCCCGCCCTACCCCTCGATTCCTGCCAGCAAAAGGGCACCTACCCACACACTCAAACGCACCTCAAAACCGACAAAACCGTCAAAACCCCTGACCATAAATGCCACCCAAGCCTATAGACCGGAGGTCACCAATCGTGCCGGCGGATAGCACCAACGCGCTAATCTGTCATAGGCAATCAGGTTAGAGAAGTAAGCCGACAAACACAGAGATGAACACGGACGATTTGCGGCTTGGCATCACCACACACTGCCACACCAAAACCAGATGTCCCCACTCTACAGAATGACACTGGATGCACGAGCTGCGACGCTCCCGGGTTTCAAAGGTACAGCTCTGGCAGGGGTCGGCTGATCACCCCAAACACTACTCGGTCGAACCTCGCTCAAATTCCCGTTACGCACTACATCCTCAGCTGGGTTTCGTCGGTTTTGTCGGTTTCGTCGTCATCACACAGCAGGCCATTTACTTATACAAAACCACTTAAAGCTAAACTGATAGTTACTGTACTACACGTTAATCTCTCAACAATAATTTAGTTACAGAAAAAAATAGCTAAACACTGAATAGCAGAACACTTCAAATACTAAATCATATCTCGGAATGGGAAAAACCTATTGCACGATCGTGATTATTCAAATTACGCAATATGCGAACCATCTACCACAGGTTATTGCTTGTCTCAATGTATCACATACAATAAATGGCACTTAAACACTGGGGTGCAATAGCATTGCGACACCTCCACCGAAGTCCAATTACATTAATTCTCACAATGATGCGTTACGCCACTAGCATAAATCAGATGGGTTGAGGTTCAGATGACATTACAACAAGCAAATCAGCATCCGGAGCAGATTGCTAGAGATCGTATTGACAAAATGCTGTTAGATGCAGGCTGGGTTATACAATCTAAAGAGGAACTTAATGTTTACGAAGCTGATGGAGTAATTGTTCGCGAATTGCCTACATCCCAAGGTCCAGCTGACTATGTAATTTTTATTGATTCTAAGCCCGTAGGAGTTATTGAGGCCAAAAAAGCCGAAGAAGGATTTCATCTTAAACAGCACCAAGCTCAAGCCAATAAGTACCGCAATAACCCAATTAAGATACTACAAAATCAAGAATCACTACGATTTGTCTACTTATCTACCGGCATCGAAACAATATTTACAGATTACGAAGATCCGAAACCTAGATCACGTTCACTATATACATTCCACAAACCTGAAACCCTGAAGAAATGGGTAGCTGAAAATAAAACTCTCCGGTCAAGGTTACACGATATTCCCAAAGATTTACCTGAAGGTTTACGTGATTGCCAATTCAAAGCTATCGCTAATCTCGAAGACTCGTTCCGCATGGCCAAGCTATATGCGCTTATTCAGATGGCAACTGGAGCGGGCAAAACATTTACCGCTATTTCTTTTGTTTACCGGCTTCTGAAATTTGCGAAAACTAAGCGCATTCTTTTCCTTGTTGATACACGCAATCTTGGTGAACAAGCTGAACAGGAGTTTAAGGCATTCCAGCCTTCAGATAGTAATAAGAAATTTACAGACCTCTACAAAGTTCAACGTCTAACATCTCAGTACATCGCTCCTGATAGCAATGTTTGCATTTCAACGATACAGCGAATGTACTCCATACTCAAAGGTGAAGAATTAGCTCCGGAGGATGAGGAGACTAATCCAGCTGAAAGAAATACTTCGATAAATAAGAAGCCGATTCCGGTTGCTTACAATTCCAACGTACCCATAGAACAATTTGATTTTATTATTATCGATGAATGCCACCGATCCATCTACAACCTCTGGAGGCAGGTTTTAGACTATTTTGATGCATTTCAAATTGGTCTAACTGCAACACCAGACAAAAGAACTTTTGGCTACTTCAAAGAGAATGTGGTTTCAGAATACCCTTATGAGCAATCCGTTATCGATGGCGTTAATGTTGGGCACGATATTTATCGAATTGATACCGAAATCACTAAAAATGGCGCTGTTATCAAAAAAGATGAAGGCTTTGTTGAAATACGCGAAAAGCTCACACGCAAGCAAAAATGGGACCAGCTTGACGAAGATACACCCTACACATCTAATCAACTAGACAAGGATGTTGTGAATGTTTCACAAATTAGAACTGTAATAAAAACTTTCCGAGATCGATTGAAAACCGATCTTTTTCCAGATCGTAAAGAAACCCCTAAAACTCTTATATTTGCTAAAGATGATTCACATGCAGACGACATCATCAAAATTGTTTTAGAAGAATTTGGGGAAGGCAATAAATTCTGCAAGAAGATCACCTACAAAGCTAATGATCCACAGCAAACACTTGCTGAATTGCGCAATGATTATTATCCAAGAATTGCAGTAACAGTTGACATGATTGCAACCGGAACTGACGTCAAGCCACTTGAATGCTTACTATTCATGCGTGATGTACGAAGTCGCAACTATTTTGAACAAATGAAAGGGCGAGGTTGTCGTACACTCAAATCTGATGATCTCCAGAAAATCAGCCCATCGGCGCATCATGGGAAAACAACTTTCATCATTGTTGATGCGGTTGGTGTTACACTATCAAAGAAAACTGATTCCAGACCTCTAGAGCGCAAAAGTCAGCGGCATGTTCCTACTAATGACCTTCTCTATGCTATTACCCTTGGCAACAAAGAAGAAGACGTCTTCGTGACCGCCGCCAATCGCTTGATCAAGCTAAATAACCAGTTAACTGACAAGCAGAAAGAGCAATTTACTACAATATCGGATGGTGCTACTTTACCAACCCTTGCTAATGACCTAATTGCAGCCCATGATTCTGAAACTATTCAACAAACGGCAGTAGAGGAAAATAATCTACCAGACGGAGTAGAGCCTACAGAAGAACAAAAACAACAAGCTCAAGGCCAATTGATTAAACATGCTGCCAAACAACTCACTGTAAAGGTGCGTGATTTCATAGAAAACGCCCGAAAAGCACTTAATCAAATCATGGATGACCAAAATTTGGATCAAGTCCATTATGCCGGTTGGAATCAGGATGCGCAGAAGAAAGATGCTGATTTGCGTGAAGACTTCAAGGATTACTGCTATGCACACAAAGATGAAATCATAGCACTTAAGATATTCTATGACCAACCCTACAGATTAAAAGATCTTACGCTTGAAATGGTCAGCGAGGTCCTTGATAGGCTGTTAGCTGACCGTCCGTATTTGGCCCCAACGCGCATTTGGGGAGCCTTCCAACGTCTTGAAGATAATATCCCCCAAACACCTAAGCAACAGCTAATCGCACTAGTGTCCTTATTGAGGCACATAGTCGGTATTGATGCTAAACTAACGGACTACGATAGCCTAGTTCGTCAACGCTTTCAGGATTGGGTTTTTAAACAGCATCATGGTGATGCTCAGAAATTTTCAGAAGAGCAAATGAACTGGCTTCATATGATTCGCGATCATATTGCAACTAGTTTTCACTTGAAAGCAAATGATTTGGATGATATCTCACCATTTTATGAAAAAGGTGGACTAGGAAAGTTTCACCATCTCTTCGGAAATGAATACCAGACCATTCTAGATGAGTTAAATGAAAGGCTGGTCGCGTGACAGATTTAAGAAAAGATTGGATTAAAACTACACTCGGTCATATTTGCTCAAATCCACAATATGGTTACACAACGAAAGCTTCTCATTCAGGCCAAATCAAGTTGTTGCGTACAACGGATATTACGTCTGGGCATCTAAACTGGAAGCAAGTGCCATATTGCACATTAGCACCGAATAATCCTGACAAATACCTGCTGAAAGATGGTGATATCGTTGTCTCAAGAGCCGGTTCGGTGGGTGTTAGTTATTTAGTTTCAAATCCAGAGTATTCTGTATTTGCTTCATACTTAATTCGCTTTCGCCCTTACTGCAATCGAAAATATTTCTACTATTATCTAAAAAGCCCTTCTTATTGGAATGCTATTTCAGAGAAGCAATTAGGTATTGCTGTACCAAACGTTAATGCAACAAAACTAAAAACCATTAGCATCCCATTAGCCCCTGTAATTGAGCAACAAGCAATTGTAGATAAAATTGAAGCTCTGCTCAGCGAATTAGATCATGGTGTGGAACAGCTAAAGCAAATCCAAGAGCAACTCAAACGCTATCGCCAAGCTGTCCTGAAGGCTGCATTTGAAGGTAAGCTGACCGCCAACTGGAGAGAAGAACAACAGAAGGCAGGCAAACTACCAACAGCCGATGAACTACTCGCCCAAATTCAAGCAGAGCGAGAAGCATGCTATCAAGAGCAAATGGATGAGTGGCACAAAGCTGTCAAGGAATGGGAAGCAAATGGCGGCAAGAATTCTAAGCTAAAGAAACCACGTAGACCTGCTAAGCTTACAAAATTCACACGTTTAACAAATGATGATATGGCTGACTTGCCTCAATTACCAAATGGCTGGATATGGGTAAGAATGCAATCATTATTAGAGCGAATGCAAACAGGTCCTTTTGGTACATTATTACATAAACATGATTATATTGATGGAGGCATTCCTCTAATTAACCCATGTCATATTCTGAATGGCAATGTATATCCAAATAATAAACTCACGATATCAAATAAAGTTGCAAATCGTCTTCAATCATATCTCGTTAATGAGGGTGATATAATTTTAGGTAGGCGAGGAGAAATGGGACGATGTGCATCAATTACTAAGAAAGAAGATGGTTGGTTATGCGGTACAGGCAGTCTTATATTGCGTTTTTTACCTTCTTGCATAACCGAATATTTTGCAAGCATGATACGTTCACACCGTATAGTCGCGTTCCTTGAACATACTTCAACCGGTGTAACAATGAAGAACCTTAAACATGCACAGCTATCATCTTTACCTGTTGCATATTGCTCTCAAGCTGAGCAAACACAGGTTCTAAAGGAAATTGATATACATTTGTCCAAGATTGACTATCTTGCAAAGAATATTGACATTGCCTTGGCTTATTCCGGAAAATTAAGACAAAGCATTCTAAAAAGAGCATTCGAAGGCAAACTTCTCAGCGATGCTGAGTTAGTTGCAGTAAAAGAACATCCTGATTACGAACCCGCAACTGAGTTGCTCGATCGAATTAAGCAAGAATTAAGTACTTTAGATACGAACGTCAAAGGAAGTGAAAAGGCGAGCCGCTCTAAAGCAACGCGTACAATCAAGCTACCACCCAGTGAACGATATAGGCAAGCAGCAATTGCTGCCTATGCCGTAAACCGCTTACATCGCCAGTCTACATTCGGTCGCGTGCAATTGATGAAATATCTATACTTGGCACCACATATTGCAGAGCAAGAATCGCATATCCACGCTGAACGTAAAGCTGCGGGACCATTAGATCCTGCACTGCACAAAATAGAATCGCTTGCGAAAAAGAACCAATGGTTTTCAGTGAAAAGGGTAGGTCAGAAGGTCCAGTATTCGCCATGTTCTAAAATTTCCGAGGCTTGTGAGGTTGCCGAAAATTACTTCGGCAACCAATTAGATCGCATAGACTGGTTGCTTAACAAATTTGCCAAATTCGATACAGAACAAGCTGAACTTATTGCGACAACTTTTGCGGTATGGAATGATCTGCTAATTGACGGCCACTTTGGTAGTAACAGTGCTATCGTAAAAGGGGTGCATGGTTGGCATCCAGACAAGAAAAAGAAGTTCAGTGAAGATCGTATTCGGACCTGCGTGAAATGGTTGCAACAAAATCAGCTTAAACCAACTGGCACTGGCCCACGAACAATAGAAGTAAAAGAGGTGGCGAAATGAGCCCTGCTGAAACACTAGCGAATAAAGTGTGGAATTACTGTCATGTACTACGTAACGCTGGTTTGAGCTATGGCGATTACCTTGAACAATTGACCTACCTTATCTTCCTGAAGATGGCACACGAATATACGCTGCCTCCTCATAAGCGAGACTTTGGAATCCCCAAGGGATTTGATTGGCCAAGCTTAACGAGCCGCAAGGGTGAAGAGCTAGAAGGTCATTACATTAAACTGCTACAGAAGCTTGGCAAAGAAGAGGGACTGCTGGGGCAAATTTTTGTTAAGTCACAGAACCGTATTCAAGAGCCAGTCCATCTTGCCAGCATCATCGAGATGATCGACCGTGAAAAGTGGGTCATTCTTGAATCGGATGTTAAAGGCAGTATATACGAGAACTTACTTGAACGGAACGCGCAAGACATCAAAAGTGGTGCTGGTCAATACTTCACACCACGCCCACTCATCAAAGCAATGGTTGAATGCGTACAACCCGAACCAAACAGGACTATCTGTGACCCTGCTTGTGGCACAGGGGGATTCTTCCTCGCGGCATATGATTACCTCACAGACAGTGACCATTGCAAACTCAATGCCACACAAAGACGTAATCTAAAAAGCAAAACTTTTTATGGTAATGAGATCGTATCGGATACACGTCGCCTATGCCTGATGAACATGTATCTACATAATATTGGTGAAGTGGGTGGCAATGTAAATGTTTCCAATACCGATTCACTCGTAGCTGATCCCGGCGATCGTTATGATTATGTTCTAACCAATCCACCATTCGGCAAAAAGGGATCGCTAACAGTCACCAATGAGGATGGTAAAGAAGAAAAAGAAACTAGCTCCTACAATCGCCAAGATTTTATTGCAACCACAAGCAATAAACAGCTGAACTTCATGCAGCATATTTTGACAATCCTTAAATCGAATGGGCAAGCAGCTATTGTCGTACCTGACAATGTTTTATTTGAGGGGGGGGCAGGTGAAAAGGTACGTCAAGCACTATTAGAGAAAACTGATTTACATACCATTCTTCGTCTACCCACCGGAATCTTTTATGCGAATGGTGTAAAAGCTAATGTTCTGTTCTTTGACAACAAGCCCGCAGCCAAGAAGCCATGGACAAAAGATGTCTGGTACTACGACTTGCGAACTAATTGCCATTTTACGCTCAAAACAAAGCCGCTAACATTCGATGATCTTAATGATTTTATTAGTTGCTACAAACCTGGCGAACGCCAAACCCGTAGGCAAACATGGTCCCTAAAGAAGCAAGACGGACGATGGCGAAAATTTAGCTATAAAGAAATACTTAATCGAGATAAAACAAGTTTAGATATTTTCTGGTTGAAGGATAAGAGTTTAAGCGATCTGGATAACCTGCCCGATCCAGAGGAGTTAGCTGAAGACATTATCAACAACCTTGAGGCAGCATTAGCGAGCTTCAAAGAAATTTCAAATGAAATTGAAGCTTAATTTAAAGGACAAGATACATCCTTCCCCAATATGTTAGTTTTTTGTCGCTATACCCTCGATAAATTGTGACTACCATTATGGATGAGTATACTCAAACACACTCCGGACTTTGGATACCACAAACGGAGATCGTGTCAACTAATGCAACAGTCTTCTGTGACGAATCGGGTAACTCTGGACCAAACTATCTCGATAACAATCAACCTTTTTATGTTCTTGCAGGCTGGCTAGTTAAAGATGCAGACATTGAAGCTGTCAATAATTATATTGCTAGTTTCAAGAACGAACATTTCCCCCAAAGAAAAGAATTAAAAGCCTCAGCTATATTAAGGAATGAACACTCAAAACAGATATGCGCATCGTTTTTTAACAAACTCAACGAACTGAAATGCCTGCCTATATATCTGGTTGCGGAAAAACGCTATTGTGTTGCAGGTAAAATCGTAGAAACATTTATAGACCCTACGTATAACGACATTGTGAATGACGCCTTCACGAATGATGTACAAACTAAACAAGAAATTGCAAACACCCTCTACAATACGTTATCAGACAAAACCATTGCACTTTTTGCCCAAGCCTATAGACAACCAACTGCAGATGGACTCAAAGAAGCTCTCGAACATGTAGAGCGTGTTATTGAATCGGAAGTCTCTCCTGAATTATCCAAGCTAATTGGAGGCTGCAAATCGCACATTGCAGATATAGCCAATGCCGAAGCAGAAATTTCAGATTTGGGCGAGGTATTTGCCACATTAAATACACCTTGTTTAGTTAACTTTCTTATGCAAATGGAGTATTTAGGTAGAATTGGGCATGTAAATTCACTTACATTAATTCATGATCAGCAGCATACATACCAAGAGGGCTACGAGAAAATTTACGAATTACATAGAAGAATGCCTCGAATATTCACACTACATCCTCAAAGCAATCTAATCTATTCAAATCTTGAACATGTAACAAAATTTGAGATGATGGATTCCAAATCAAGCCCTTTAATTCAAGCTGCAGATCTACTAGCAGGAGCTATACACCATTGCTTTAAATCAGCGTGTAAAAGCAAAATGCCAACTAAAGCAGATAGTGAACTTGCAGCAACTTTCACCCCAATTATGCTCTTTGATGAGTTACCTTTATTTTGGCTACTATGTTCAAACAAACTGACTAAACAACTCATTCAGAATATTGTTAAACCCGCATATTGTTGCATTGAACCTTCAATATCTAAATCCGAGGCAGCCGAAAATACTCAACAAATATTAGCCCCATTATTTCCAGAAAATAAAAAAACATTACACCAACGAATGATAAATTTAAATTTTAGATAGAATTGCCGTTATTTGGCATCGCAAGAAAACAGGATCAATCGTTAATGTTCGTTAATGTCCCTTGTAATAACGGGGGAGACAACCAAACAATTCTGTATTTATTCAGTAATCGGAAAAAGGCTTTAGAGTTTCTGAATTTATGGGATCCTAATGAACTTAATGATCCACAAGAAGTTATCGAGTTTACTTATAAAAATATTCCTCTTCTCTTAAAGAAGATGGCAGAAGCTAGCGTGTATTGCAAATTGCTTGCAGTTGATCCCAACCCCAATAATGACCCAATACCTCTAACAAGCATTGAAGATTTTATCCATAATTTCACTCAAATTATCAATCGAATTAAAAGATTGTTTTCATCTGGTATAAATTCTATTGCTATCCAAACCCACTCTACAGATAAGGGAGCAGTTCTTTCATATTATTGCCATGACGGACTGTATGCAGCGATGATCAAACCTAATGGTCAAGTTCA